>JBCBLJ010000186.1:0-11669 GCA_038520195.1 Planctomycetota bacterium | reverse complement strand
CTCATTTTGCAGAGCTGGCGGAGGAGCGCAATCTCATCGGTTACTTTTACAGCGACTGCCCAACCTGGACTCACGATCGACCAGACAATCAGTGGCGAGGTCCTATTTTTGATCCGGATCGATTGAAGACGACGGCGGGACAGAGAGAACTCCGCGAACTGGCGACCAGTTACTACAAGACCATCCACGATGCCATTCGTCGTTACGACAAGCACCACTTGCTGCTGGGGGATCGCTACGAGGCCAACGCCCCCATTGCGATGGAAATGCTTGAGGCCGCGATACCTTACGTAGACGCTCTGTCATTCCAAGATTTCAAGGACCCTGTAACACATCTCGAGCAGTGGCACCGGCGAACCGGTAAGCCGGTCTTGCTTGCCGATGCCGCAGGAGTGAACTTCCGAAGCCAAGCGTTTTTTAAGCCAAACAACGGTAGCTGGTATGCGGACACGCTGTTGGCTTTGCACAAAAACCCCGGCTGCATTGGTTTTCACCTTTGTGGTGCCTATCAGCGGAACAAGGCGCGTCGACGGGGACTGCTCGACGAAATGGAAAACGCCGATCAGCAGCACGTCGACCAGATGATGGCTGCCAACGCACGCGTCACCCAGATGATGGCCCAGCTGTCTGAAGACTAGCGGTACGCAAAGCTGAGAATGAACTTCAAAACCACCATGCTCGCGGGGGACAAGGCAGCAATCACGAGACGATCGGGTATTGCCGAGTCATCTTCGGCCAGCGAAGTCGCTTCTTGCAGAAGTCAAGTCGCTGACGTGAGCCAGTCCTCGAATCCGTCCAATCACGAAGGCGATCTCATGACACAAACAGCTTCGCGCCGCCCGGCCGTTACCGGCGGGCGGATTCATCGAAGTCTCAAAGTCGATTCCGGTCAGCAGCCAAATGCACAATAAGCTCATTGCGAGCATCGCGGGATGCACGGCCTGTATGATCAGTGGACTGGCTGGGGTTTTGGCCGAGGCCGCTGAATCACGCAATCAGCCCAACGTCGTTTTGGTGATGACGGATGACCAGGGATACGGTGATGTGCGTTCACACGGCAATCCGTTGATCGACACACCGAACCTGGACAGACTTGCGGCGGACGGTGCGCGATTTGAAAACTTCTTCGTTTCGCCACTCTGCGCTCCGACACGGGCTAGCTTGTTGACGGGCCGTTATCACATCCGCACAGGGACGGTGAACGTTTCCAACAATTTGGAAATCATGAGGTCTGAGGAAACGACGATTGCCGAGCTGTTTCGAGCGAGCGGGTATACGACGGCGCTCTTCGGCAAGTGGCACAACGGAGAGCACTATCCGTACAACCCAAACGGACAGGGATTTGACGAGTTCCTTGGGTTTTGCGCCGGGCACATTGGCAACTACTTTGACCCGGTTTTGGAGCACAACGCTGGCACGATCGAAACCAGAGGTTTCATCACCGACGTTTTGACCAACAAGGCGATGGAGTGGATCGAAACGCATCGTGGCGAGAGGTTCTTTTGCTACATACCGTACAACGCTCCACACACTCCCTATCAGGTGCCTGAGGACTACTTTGCAAAGTACAGCGCCCGCGATTTGGATGTGAAGACCGCGACGCTCTACGGGATGGTCGAGAACATCGACGACAACATCGGGCGTCTGCTGAAGAAACTGGAAGAGCTGGGCCTGCAAGAAGACACGATTGTGCTCTTCCTGACGGACAACGGGCCGAACACACGCGACCGCTACAACGGCGGCATGAAAGGCCACAAAGGGCACGTCGACGAAGGTGGCGTACGGGTCCCTCTCTTCGTCCATTGGAATGGTCGGATTAGGCCTGGTCGTGTCGTAAAGGGTCTCGCCGCCCACATCGACCTCCTGCCGACACTTGCCGATCTTTGCGGCATCGAAGTCCCCAAAGATCTTGAGCTCGATGGACGTAGCCTCAAGTCATCACTTCTAACGCAAGACGCCGCGCCGAGTGACCGAATGATCTTCACGCATCGTTATTGGTCCAAGAAGTTGCAGCTGCCCAATGGTGCTGCCCGAAGTCTTCGGTACCGATACGTCCTGACGGGGAAAGGGGAGTCTCTGTTCGACTTGGTAAAGGACCCAGGCCAGACACATGACATCAGTCAAGCATTTCCTGAACAACTGCAAAGCCATCGCGCCGCGTATCGAAGTTGGTTTGCGGACGTTTCGAAAGACTGGGCGTTGGAGTCCCTGATCCCTTGCGGGTATCGCGAGTTTCCGATCACTCATCTGCATGCTGTGCAATCCTCGATCGGTGGTTCCCTCCAGTTTCATGGAAGAGGCTTCCACCACGACTGGATCGTCAATTGGAAGGACCCAAGGGATGAGATTTCCTGGGACCTCCAGGTCGTCGAAGCCGGTAACTATCGCGTCGCCATCAAGTACACCTGTCCCAAACCGGATATTGGTTCGAGCGTTCGCGTCACGGTAAACGACGGTGAAGTCAAAGCGATCGTGGACCAGCCCTTTGATCCACCGTTGTATCCAAACCAAGATCGAGCACCACGCGCCGGAGAGTTGGAGAAACCTTGGGCGACGTTGGAGCTTGGGCAAATGAAAATCGAAAAAGGAATTGCGAAGCTCGTTCTCTCGGCGGATCGGATGCCGGGTACTCAGGTGATGGAAGTTCGAGAAGTCCTTTTAGAAAGAGTCTTCGAAGTGCCGCGAAAGCCCAATCACAAGTGAAAACTTCAATGGCAACCAACACGATCAAAACCATGACCATCGGAAACTCGCTCGCTCACACAGGCATCGCGTTTTTCTTGATAGCGGTGATCGCCAACGACGCGCGTGCCGCTGAGAGACCCAACGTCCTGTTCATCGCGGTCGACGATTTACGACCGGAGCTGACAAGCTTCGGTGCCGAGAAGATGGTGACGCCTCACTTTGATCGCCTTGCCAAGCGTGGCGTTCGTTTTGATCGTGCGTACTGCATGGTTCCAACGTGTGGTGCATCGCGCGCGTCGCTCATGACGGGGCTCCGTCCCGCCAAGGATCGGTTCGTCACTTTCACCGCCAGGGCGGACAAGGATGCCCCCGGTACCACGACGCTCAACACGCACTTTCGAAATCACGGCTACCGTACGATTTCGCTCGGCAAAGTCTTTCACAACCCAATCGACAGTCAGGACGGGTGGAGCGAGCCACCGACGAGACCCAGTGCGAAACGATACGTCACCAAGGCGTCGATTGCCGCCACCGTCAAGAATGGGAAGGGGAAATCGCGCGGCCCGTCATGGGAGAATGGAGGGGACGTCCCTGACGACACCTACAGCGATGGGCTGGTGGCGAATCAAGCCATCGACCGGCTTCGCGAGTTGGCGTCGCGCCCTGACGAACCTTTCTTTTTCGCGGTCGGTTTTGCGAAGCCCCATCTACCATTTGTCGCGCCTGGTAAATACTTCGAAAAATATCCGGCGGCAGAAGTTCGCTTGCCCAACAACTATTTCCCGCCCAAGGCAGCTCCCGACGGCGCGGTGCACACTTCTGGCGAATTGCGCAGCTATTCCGATATTCCCAAAACAGGCGTGCTTTCGGAGGCCAAGGCACGTGAACTCATTCGGGGCTACCATGCAGCGACCAGCTACACCGACGCTCATATTGGCCGACTGCTCGATACGTTTGATGAATTGGGTTTGTCCAAAAACACACTCATCGTGCTGTGGGGCGATCATGGCTGGAATCTCGGCGAACACACGATGTGGTGCAAGCACAGCTGTTTCGAAACGTCACTCCACGCGCCGCTGATCGTTGTCACGCCCGATTCGATGAAGCTAACTTCAGGGGCGTCGACGTCTTCGTTGGTCGAGTTCATCGACATCTATCCGACGCTCTGCGAATTAACGGACCTACCTCTTCCCCAGCACCTCGACGGCAAGTCCTTGGTTCCGATCCTGAAGGACCCTTCGACCAGCATCAAGGATGAGGCGATTAGCCGGTTCAAGGAGGGCGATACGATACGCACGGATCGTTATCGCTTCACGGTCTATCGGGACAAGCAGGGGAAGGTGACCGGTCAGATGCTTTATGACCATCAAAAGGACCCCGGCGAAAACGTGAACGTCGTCGATGACGCCGATTACGCAGAAGTGGTTGAAACGCTTTCCGGTTTGTTGGCGTCGAAGATGGGGAAGCCGAATGGTTTTGCTTCGGAGAGCCGCAAAGTGACTGCCGGAGAACGTAACTTATTGGCTGAATTGGACCTCACAGACGACCAGCGCACCAAGTTTCTGACGATCCAGCGGTCCATGAGTGCCAAGTGGGCGGAAATCCAGAAGTTGGATCCTCGGCAACGACGTGCACAGCAGCAGGCATTCTCTCAAGCTCGCAACAAGGCGTTCAGCGAACTACTCACGCCAGAGCAGATGACCAAATTTCGGGAGATCCGTGAACGTCGAAATCGACAATCACAGCCGTCTGGTAGGTCAGCGAGGGGCGAGCGCGGCGACTCAAGGGCGACTTCTCCAACCGATGACTCGGAGATGGTCATTGATGGAACACCGTCGGGCGGGGATGCCGTCGAACGCAGTCTGGACAAGGGCAATCGGGTGGAACTCAAGAGTTCGGTGGCCGCTGTGAAATCCGCCATTGGGCTCGCGGAGATCGAGGGTCGCACGTGGCTAGTAACACCCGAGGGAAAGCCTTTCTTTGCTCACGGCATCACTCATACGTCGAACCGCAGTCTGAGCAACGACTACGATGCGGTCGCGAAGGCGTGCAAGAGTCTCGGATTCAATGCGTACGGATACGGGTGCCCGACGGAACTCAAGCAACACATGCCCTACGTGGAGGGTCGCAACTATGTGCCGATCTCGACTTATCGCGGCAAGGGTGGAAGTTTCCGCTTCATCGACATCTTTGATTCTCGGGTGCAGCAGAGACTCACATCGCAGGTCCAGCAGTGCTGTCTCCAGAATCGCGACAACCCGAACCTCATCGGCTACTACTGGACGGACCTCGGGGCTTGGCCGCTGAAGAACTCCGTCGGTGAGAACTGGGTTGATTACATCCACGATCTGCCGGCTGGTTCTCCTGGGAGAGAGGCTTACGCGGAGTTTCTTAAGACCTGGAACGGCAGTGACTCGAAGGCACGCGATCTTGGCTTCCTGCGGATGATCGCCCGCGAGTACTTCCGAGTCATGGGGGAGGCGAACCGAAAGCACGACCCGCATCACCTCATCTTCGGAGACCGATTCGCTTTCAACACCATCGTCCCCGCCGTGCTGGAGGAAATGTTGCCCTGGGTCGATGCCATCGCGATCCAGCCGCCATTCCAACCTGGGTTTCCAGCGGCGAAGTACCGAGAGATTCATGAACTAACCGGAAAGCCCATTCTGATCTGTGACTTCGCGATTCGTTTCAAGGACGGCGAAAAGTCGATCCGCGGATGGCAGCTACAGGAAGACGCCCGCGCGGCCGGCGTTCACTATTCGAAATACGTCCACGCCGCTTTGGAGACGCCGTACATCATCGGTGCTTTTTGGTGCAATCCCGTTGACTCCACGCCCGCCTTCAATCGAACGGGAGGGTTGAAGCAGGGACTCTTCGGTGATGGGCTCACGCCGCGACCGGGGCTGAGCGATGCGATGATCGAACTGAATCGTCACGTCACGCGAGTTACGCCGGTTCAAGCGACCGGCGCCAAATAGTGCCCACCGTCAAGTATTGCCGGCACAGCAACGATTTGCCGTTGAAAGCCAGATCAAAGGGCGAACTCTCCCTGGATACCTGCAACAAGGAATCTGAGATGACATCAGTTGAAAACGTAGGTCAATGCATGATCCTCCGACTCGTGCTTGTCGGATTGTCGGCGATTCTTTTTCTCCGAGCGAGCGACGCACAAGTCGTGCCCGTGCCGGAAACGGTGACGGCCGTCAAAGAAAAAGGAACCAAGCCCCGCAATGTGGTGTTCATCCTCTCCGATGATCATCGCTACGACGCGATGAGTTTTATGGGGCACCCGTTGGCCAAAACACCTCACATGGATGCGATGGCGAAGAACGGCGCGCATCTCAAAAATGCATTCGTCACGACCTCATTGTGTTCGCCCAGTCGTGCATCGATCCTGACTGGGCTGTACACGTTTCGACATCGCGTGATCGATAACCAGCGTGCCGTTCCGGATGGAACACTCTTCTTTCCACAGTACCTTCAAGACGCGGGGTACGAAACAGGATTCGTTGGTAAGTGGCACATGGGTCATGCAAACGACAATCCTCGTCCAGGATTCGACTATTGGTTCAGCTTCAAGGGCCAAGGGAAGTATTACTCGCCGGGGCCGCAGTACACGATCAACGACAACGGTCGCCGCGTACCGCAGGATGGCTACATCACTCCGCTGCTGACGCGCAAGGCGATCGAGTTTCTTGAGCAGCAGAACGACCGAGAGAAGCCATTCTTTTTGTATCTGTCGCACAAGGCCGTTCACGATCCATTCACGCCGGAACCCGAATACAGAGACTCGCTCGAAGAGGAGCCCTTTGAGTTTCCGGCGTCGAGCGAGTTGCTGAAGGATAACTTGAAGAACCGGCCCCGCTGGCTCCTGGACCAACGCAACAGTTGGCATGGCATGGACTTTGCCTTGCACACCGGGCAAAGCGTGGAGCGTTTCTACAAGAGATATTGTGAGGCACTGCGAAGCGTTGACGACAGCATCGGAGCCGTCGTCAAGCAGCTCAAAGAGATGGGCATCTATGAAGAAACGCTGATCATCTACATGGGCGATAACGGTTTCATGTTTGGCGAACATGGATTGTTCGACAAACGTGTCGCGTATGAGACATCCAGTCGTGTTCCGATGCTGATGCAGTGTCCCGCAACGATCAAAGGCGGTACGGTCGTGGAGCAAGTCGTGGCCAACATCGATATCGCGCCGACGGTGATGCAAGCTATGGGCCTTAAGAAACCGGCACACATGGATGGGCAAAGTTTCTTACCGCTGGCCGAGTGTCCGGATGAAGAACGAGCGAAGATCCCCTGGCGCGACTACTTTCTCTACGTCTACTACTGGGAACAGAACTACCCGCAAACACCAACGCATTTTTCGCTACGCGGCGATCAGTACAAGTACACGACGTACTACGGACTCTGGGATACGGATGAGTTGTTCGATATTCGCGCTGACCCGAAGGAGCAAAACAACCTCATCCACCGTCCGGAATTCGCCACGATCAAGCAACAAATGCAAGCTCGGTTGTACGCGATGATGGACGAACTGGGCGGAATGGAAATCCCGATGAATCCGCCGCGCGGGCGTCAACAGAACAAGCGGCTCCGCAGCCGTGACGGCAGCAAGGCGGCGGACTTCCCCGACGCGTTTGTCGTCGATGAGCCACTCCGTGAAATCAAGTAGGAATCGCTTGAGTCGATGGGTTCCGAAAGCGCATGTTGAGACCGCGCGCTCTCATCGGAGCCAACCTCCCAGCCAAATTCGAAGCAGCAGATGCAAATGAAGCCGTACATTCCCTTGTTGGTAATCGCCTGCGCTTCGGCGGGTGTTCCTGTCAGTCATGGTCAGGACGACTCCCCGTGGGCATCCAAGGAAAAGACCAATTTCACGCCCAACGTTCATCATCCGAACATCAAGGGCGTTACATTGTTCGCCCAAAATCCGCAGATCGTCACGCCCGTGGGGATCGCGGTCGCACCGGATGGTCGGGTGTTTGTTCAAGAGAATCACACGCATAAACGCAACTCGGACTACGAGGGACCAGAGAAGGACCGGATTCTCGTTTTCGAAGACAAAGACCAGGATGGCGTCGCCGAGGATCGGTCCGTTTTCTACGAAGGCCAAACATTCAGCACGGATCTGTTGTTTGGCCCAGAAGGGCATCTCTACGTAAGCACCCGCTGGTTCATCGGTCGTTTTCCCGACGCCGCCGATAAAGCCAGCGCCAATGGCGAACCGGAGAAACTGATCATCTGCGAGACCGATGGCGACTACCCACACAACGGCGTCGGAGGACTCGCCATCGATCCCGCCAATCCGGAGTGGCTAGCGTTTGGATTCGGCGAGAACCTTGGCGCGGACTACACCTTCGTCGGCTCCGATGGTGTGAAGCTTTCGGGGGGCGCCGAAGGCGGTTCGACGTATCGCTGTCGCACCGATGGCAGCGGTCTCACACGGCAATCGACCGGGCATTGGAATGCCTTTGGAATGGCGTACGATCTGTCTGGCAATCTCTTTAGCACCGACAACGATCCCAACGCCGTTCCGCCGAATCGTTTGTTGCACATCGTCCCCGGAGCCGATTTCGGCTACGAATATCGATACGGTCGATCGGGGCTGCATCCGCTGGTGTGTTGGTACGGCGAGAATCCGGGAACGCTTGGAATGATCGGTGCCTTGGGTGAAGCCGCGTGTGGCTTGATCTCTCATGGGCCCGAGAAGCTGCTCAGTGCTTCCTGGACCGACAACAGAGTTGACTTGCATTCGCTGCAACCGCGTGGAGATTCATTCAATGCGATCCGCGAGCCGTTTCTCAGCGGACCCGACGACTTTCGACCGGTGCACTTCGCTTACTCAGCGGATGGTCGCTATCTTTACTTCACCGATTGGGTAAAGCTCTCCTATCCGGTTCACGGGCACGGACGTATTTGGCGAGTTGAGTTCAAGCAACCGATCTCGCTTGAACCATCTTCCGATCGGCCTTCGGCGCCAGAGCTGTCGACGACCGACGCGTTCGTCAAGCTTGGGAGCGACGACGCCTACACGCGTACCGCAGCCGTTCGTGCGTTGTCGGAGCGACCCGAGTCGTTGGCGAGCTACGAGTGGCAGTCGGAAGCCAATGCGATCGCGCGAGCTCACTACGCAGTGGCGCTGAAGCGTTCCAACGCCACGGGCCGGACGGACATCATTCCCGCGCTCTTGAAGGACGATGATTCGGAAGTCCGTTTCGTTGGGATCAAGTGGGTTGCCGACGAAAAGCTCAGCCAATTCGAGTCAAACCTAAGAGGGGTTCTCAACCGCGGCGATCTCAATCGGCGCGACTTGCTCTCCGTGATCGCCGCGCTCGCGCGTGTCGGTGGCGGATCGAAAAAAGAGTTTTCCCCCGACAATGCCTTACTCAACTTGGCGATCAATGAAGGAAAGCCAGCGGCTCTGCGATCGCTCGCGCTCGCCAACGTCAAGGCAAGCTACCCGAGGCTGACCCTTGCAACACTTGCCGCTCTGGCAGAGTCCAGCGCGCAGCGCATCCGCCGGGAGGCCGTTCACGCTCTCGCGATTCATCCCGACCCGAATCGCTCGAACGTGTTGGCTCGGATCGCCGGTGACGAATCGTTTGACGCGAATCTAAGGGCCGACGCGATCGCGGGGCTGGCCGCTGGCGGGCAAGATCACGCGACGTTGTTGAGAAGTCTTGCATCAGAAGCGAATCCGACGATCGCCGAAGAAGCGGATCGGACGCTGGTCGCGATCGGACTCGCCAGGCGAAAGGTGGAGGAAAAGCCACCGGCAGAAAGAGTCGAGGATTGGGTGGCGTTGCTCCAACGTGAAGCGACGCACAAGCCGGATGTCGCGGTCGGTCGCCGCCTCTTTTTCCACTCGTCATTCGCCGGTTGCTACAAGTGCCACGCGATGCACGGCCGCGGCAGCGCGGTAGGTCCGGATTTGACCAACATCCACAAGCAAACCGGAGTCAACCAGGCGTGGTTGCTGAAACACATCGTGAACCCAAATGCTGAGATGGCGCCCTACTATCGTCCGCAACAGTTGCTGACGGTCGACGGGTTGGTATTAACCGGCTTAGTTGTCGGGAAAGAAGGAAAGAAGCAGCAGTACGTCGCTTCCGACGGTACGACGTTCAGCGTCGACAAGGACGACATCGAAGAACGGCGTGAGATGCAAACGTCGATCATGCCCAGCGGCCTTTTGGATGCGATGTCCGTCGACGAGATTCGCCATTTGATTGCCTACTTGCTAAGCGACAATGAACGGCGAAACGAACGGGACACGGTGATGAATGCCGATCCCAAGGAACCTCCGATCGTCGGCAATCCGGACTTCATTCATCTGGAAAGGGAGAACGACGTTTGGTGGCTGGTTGACCACACCGGCAAGCGGTTCATCACCACCGGAATGAATCATGTCGGCGAGGGTGGCGTGCTGTTCAACGAAGTCAATCGCGGGTGGATGACGGGGCGGTTTGGCGATGACATCCAAGGTTCGTGGGGCGGTCTGAATCCTCGAGCAAAGAACATCGGAGCCTACGCCGACATGGTGGTCGGCGACTTCCAGGACTACGGCTTCAACACGATCCCATTCCACGCCTATTCGACGCCGCTGAACCTGTACGAAGAGCGCAAGATCTACTACGTAGCGAAGATCAAGGTGCAGAACATTTCCTTGATGCAGATGAATCGTGCAAAGGGCGATCGGTTCCCCGATGTCTTTTCCGCGACGTTTCGAGAAAAGTTGGATACGGTCGCCAAGAGAGTCTGTCGGCCTCTTCGCGATGCGAAGTATTGCCTTGGGTATACCTATTTTGACATGCCGGATCTAAAACCGGTGCGTCGATGGCAGCGTCAATTGTTTCCCGATGGCGGGCTCGTTTATCCGTGGGTCCAGGACATGCGAGAATTGCCCGCCGCCGCCGCTGGCAAACAAGCGTGGATGCGTGTCTTGAAACGGAATCATGCGTCCGCTTCGGATGCCGCGCGTGCGTATGCACTCGATGACATCGACTCCTGGGAAGAACTGGCCAAGATGACGACCTGGCCAATTATGCCAGCCGATGTTGCTCGTGTTCGGAAAGACGCCGAGGACATGCTCGTTGCGTTGGCCGAAAAATGGTACGGCCTGCACCACGAGTTGATTCGGAAGTACGACCCGAATCACCTGCTGCTCGGCGACAAACATGACGTCGGCTACGATCAGTGGGTCGACGCGATCCCCGACGGAGTCCTGGACGTGATCGCCAAGTACAACGACGTTCTGACGGTCCAGTACTATTCGTTTTACACCGACCTTCACAACGCGACGCTTCAGGAATTGCACCGCAAGACGGGTCTGCCGATCATCAATGGCGACCACTCGTATGCATTCAAGACAGCGAAGCATACTAAGATCAAGGGGCTGGAGGTCGAGAGCTTCGAGGCCGTCGCGGATGAATACCGTCGGTACATGAAGGGCACGATGCAGGACCACCCCTACATGTTGGGATGGTGGCATTGCGGTTACATCGAGCAATGGGCGCCCGCGGGAACCAAAGGTCTGGGACAGCAGTGCGGGTTCTTCAGCCCCTTCGGAGAACCCAACGGAGAGTTGCTCGCTCTGGTGAAGCAGGCCAATGAAAACGCGCCGAAATGGCATGGCGGGGAGTCCACGATCGATCCATCGCAGACCGTGAGGGTTGAGCCCAGTACACCAGCGGAGATGTTTGCGGCCCTCAAGCTAACGGCAGATCAACAGAAAGCACTCGATGTTTTGGAGAGCCAGCGGGTCGCCGCGGAGGCCTCATTCCGCGCGCTCGAAGGCCAATCGATGCGAGACGCCAAGAGCAAATTCTATACGGAGCGAAAACGCAAGCTGAGAACGGTCTTCACGGAGGGACAGTGGGCCATCTGGTCGAGTTTCTGGGACCGCGCTAGTGCCGCGGGAATCAAATAACGCTGCTTGGAAAAACGGTAACCCGACGCGTGAGCGAGGGATT
>JBCBLJ010000491.1:0-6350 GCA_038520195.1 Planctomycetota bacterium | reverse complement strand
TCGCCAGCACCGCAGATGATCCGCGGTCATTTCGGTGAATCTTGAGTGAGACATGGCGAATCCGTTTGTTGAAAGCCAGGAGAAGAGGCGGCGCGTCGACACCCCGTCGATCGACAGCCGTAGCGGCATTATCCCACGATCAGGGAACGCGGGTCAAATAAAAATACGGGATTTGGGCGTCCATTACCCTGACCGACCCCGATTTTTCTGCCGCGGTAAACGAGACAGCTTTTGTCCCGTCAAATACCCCCTGCCCGATTTGAACGAGCGTTTCCAGGCGGAAAGCCCAGCGTCCTAGGCCAACTAGACGAAGGGGGCGGGTGACGATCCGGCACGAAAGCCGTGTTCAGCCGCGAGAACAGAATACAAACCCGCAGCGATAGGTTCGAGACCACCGCGATCGGACCTGGCCTGAGAAAAAAGGAGGCTTGGGCAATGCGGGGAGACAGTTTGAGGTGCGGATTACCCTCAGATCCCCCTTGGGCGGCCAAAATCCCCTTATTGGTTGCGCACTGTTGAATGAATCTGCGTTATATTGCGGATTGAAAACTTCGGGACTCTTGACTTTGACCAGGAGGCGTGTCGCGCGGTAGCGATGACACGAATGATTCCCATGCTCTTTCAGCGAGGAACGATTTCGATGTCAACGAAGTGGTTCTACATGGCCAGCGGATGGTTACGAAAATCGCGACGTGTCGGCCCCATTTCAGAGGCTGATCTGTTGGCGCACATTGACAAGGGACACATCGAGCCGAACACGCTTCTGCAAAGCTCGAAGACCCGCGGACAATGGGTACGGATGGAAAAGGTAGGGCCGGCGATGGCCCGCTGGCGTACGATACATCCGGAGTCGGCTGAGCATTCGCGACGTCAGACAGAGAAATCCGGTTAGGCCCAACGAACAAAACCTCTGATGGTGCAAGACGCCGACGAAGTCGCGAGACCGAAACTTGCCGACTACGCGGCGGTTGCTGTCGCTCCCGTGCTGATCTTCGTGATGATCAGTAGCTTGGCGAACTACTTCGTCATGCTCTTCTATTCGGGCGGATACGGCGATCGGCTCTGGTATCTCATTTCGATGTACACGATGGGCGCCGTTGCGTTGGGTCGAATTGTCATCGAAAACGATCGATCCTATTCCGCCGGGTACGCCATCGCTTTGGGTGGCGCGATGGTGTTCGTCATGACCCGGTTCGCCGGGCAGCTTCCGTTCTCCGTCGGCATCGTGCTGCTCATCGGTTACTTAGCCGATCGGATCGTTCACGATTGCACGTTGATTGATTACACCGTCGACGCCAGCGGGGAAGGCTTGGTGGATCGCGCCATGGATGAGGCCAATGGGATTCGCAAAGATGATCGCGATCCGGAAGCTTCCGAGACGGAGAAGGCCCGTCGGCGTCGCAAGTCGCACCAGCCCGGGCGCACGGTGTTCCTGCTCGCACTCGCGGCGTTCCCGCTCTTTGGCCTTGGGCAATTCATGTTGTCCAGCAATAGCAACGCATGGTCTCGAGCACAGTTGATGCTCGGGCTCTACTTGTTTGCGAGCTTGTCGCTGCTTGTCACCACCAGCTTCCTCAACCTTCGACGGTACCTGCGGCAACGCGAGGTGGATATGCCCACCAATGTGACAGTCGCGTGGCTCGCTGGCGGAATTCTGATGATTGCCGCGCTGATGATGACCGCGTTTTTAGCCCCGATGCCCGGACAGGCGCTCGCGAGGCTTCCGGCACCCAAATTCTTGAAAACAAGTGAAACGATGGCGAAAGCCATGGGGTGGGGTGGTGAAGGCGCTGACAAATCCGGTGCGGACTCGGACGCCGAAACGTCGCGCGATGACGACGCCAGTGCGAAAGAGAAGAAAGGTGCGGGCGACAACGAAAATGAGGGTAGCGGTGAAACGGGCGGCAAAAAGCCATCCGATAAAACCGCCGGTTCGGAGAAGGGACAGCCTTCCGATTCCGGTTCCCCATCCGAAGCCAATGGAAACTCGGACTCCAAGCAGCAGGGCTCCAATTCCAAGTCTCAAAACGGAAAGCAGCAGCAGACCGGCGCCAACTCTAAACAGCCGATGGAGTCACAAGAGAACCCGTCCGGCGATCAGGGTGATCAACAACAGCCCGCCGGTGATCAGGCGAGCGGCCAAAGCGAGCAGGGTGAATCATCCGAGTCGGATTCGTCCCCCGATGGCCAAGATGGCGAAAAGTCACCGTCGGACTCAGGCGATTCGCGGTCCCAGAGTGAACCGGGCGACGACACGGACGGCGATCCGGATGAGTCTTCCGAATCGCGTGAACAACAGGACGACGCAAACGCGTCTCAGCGAGACAGACAGAACGCTTCATCCCAATCGCAACAACGATCACAACAGTCGCCGGAATCCTCGTCCGATCTTGCGCAGTCGCTCAGTAGCCTCTTTTCGGCACTTGGTGGTTTGGTTCGGCTGCTCCTGATCTTCGGTCTGATAGCCGTCGTCGCTTACTACGTCTATCGAATGCGAGAGAGGTTGCTTGCATGGTGGCAATCGTTGTTTGCAAAAGGCGACAGTGGTTGGGAGCCGGACGCCGAAGGACCTGCGACTGAAATCGCCGTCCCGCTGAAGCCGTTTTCCTCGTTTCGTAATCCCATCGGGCGCGAAAACGATCCGCGCCGAATCATCCTGATTACCTGTCAGGCCTTTGATGCTTGGGCTCGCGAACGTGGCGTTCCGCGCTCGCAGGATGAGACTCCGTCTGCCTACATCGAACGTCTTCGAACGATCCGGGCACCCGGCGAAGTCAAGAGCATGGTTGCACCCGTGGAAGCCAGCTGTGTCCGCGTCGGAAACGCCTATGACCGAATCGTGTTCGGCCGCGGAGTCGCGACGCAGCGGGACGTTCAAGCCGCCGAAGAAGTTTGGAACCACATGAACTCATTTCGGTCCGTTCCGGTGGGAGCCTAATCAGGCGGACGCAAACGCTAAAACGCAATTGCAGAGACGGTGACTCTTTCAAGCGAGAACGACATGTTGAATCCGAAGCCAAGCCGATTGCTCCTGCTCACAAGTCTGCTCGCTCTTTGCGCGGCGTGCCAGCAGACGCCAGCACAACTCGTCGAGACCACGTCGGATGGATCGGCGGTCGCGGAAACAAAAGACGCGCAAGCCGGACTTGAAAAGAAAGAGCTTTCCAAAGCCTACTTTGCCAGCGGTTGCTTTTGGTGCGTCGAAGCGGTCTATGAAAGTGTTCGTGGCGTCGAGGAGTCGATCTCGGGTTATGCCGGTGGCCATACCGAGAACCCGACTTACGAATTGAGTAACACCGGGCGAACGGGACACGCAGAAGCCGTCGAAGTCTACTACGATCCCGCGGTTGTTGATTTCGAGAGCTTGGTCGACGTCTACTTTGGGTCGCAGAACATCACTCAACAAAACGGCCAAGGGCCCGATCGCGGTTCCCAGTATCGCTCAATCCTCTTTTATCAGAATGAAGATGAGAAGCGGATCATCGAAACCAAGATCGCTGCTCTGAACGCTTCACTTGACGGTGAAAAGGTTGCCGCCGAAGTCATGCCGTTTAAAAAGTTCTGGATCGGCGAAGACTATCACCAGGACTACGAGAAGAAGCATCCCGATCACCCCTACATCCGCAACGTCTCCATTCCGAGACTCGAGCGATTCCAAGCGAAGTTCCCCGAGTTGCTGAAGGATTCCGCCGGACACTAGTGGTCCGTTACAGATTGACTTTAGGGTTGGCTACGGAAACGGTGTCAGGAACCAAAAACCAAATGGCCCGTATGGTGCTTCGCATTTTTGGTTACTGACACCCTTTCCGTCTCCGTTGGTGAACTCCCGTTTGCTCGATAGAATGTGAGCCGCACTATTTTGGTTCGCCCGCTGGGAGAGATCGCATGGGACTGCTATCTGGAATGCTAGGAACGGCCTCCGAGGCCAATCTTGACAAGGTCGAGAGTCAGATCGCCTCCATCCTCGTGGATGGTGAGTCGATCGAGCAGGCGTACCAATTGATTCGAGACATGATGGTGCTGACCGACCGGCGCATCATCTTTATCGATAAACAAGGGGTGACCGGCCGCAAGACCGAGTACGTCAACATCCCCTATCGCGCCATCACCCGATACAGCGTGGAAACGGCGGGGACATTTGATCTCGACTCGGAGTTGAAGATTTGGGTTTCGAGCCACGCCGTGCCATTCTGTTTTGACTTCCGCAAGACCGGTCATGTCGCGGAGATCGTGAAGATCATTACGCGATACGCTTGTTAACATGCTTCGCTGGATCCATCGCATTCTGATGATCGCCTTGCTGCTCGCCGTCGGTGCGTTGGCCGCCACGGCTGTTCCTGCTTTAGGTGGCGGCGATCTTTCGGGGCCGTTTCTGCTCGCACACATGTTCGCCAGTGGCGTACTGGTGATAGGCTTGCCGGTGTTCGCGTTGATCTTCCTGCTGCACCTCGTGTCGCCTCGTTCGCGAACGCTGTATTGGAGCTACGTCGGGATTCTGGCGAGCGGAGTAGCGACGATCGCGACGGTTTTTCTGTGCATGCTTCCCATTCCATCGACCGAACAAATGCATGAACTGATCACGATCCACGGTTGGGCCGGTTTCGCGATGGTACCGGCAGTGATCGTGTTTGCGATCGGACTACGGTCCCATGCGACGACTGCATAGCACAGCGAGTCGACGGGAATGCGTCGTGGCGGCTTCGGTCCCACGGACTCTTTCAAGAGTCAGTTTTGCGACTGCAGGTACAGCTCGAACGCCTGACTCGGGCGATATTGACTCAGCCCGCGAAAACGATCGGGCATGTCAATGTTCTGCCACCATTCTTCTTTGTCAATCCAGACCGGCCTCTCCGGTAGCGGTCCCGGGTCTTGAACTACCCAGGGATCGGAGAACCAGCCCGGTCGGACTTGGGTAAGGTCGGCTTCTGGATCGATGAGTAGCTTCGGGGGACGACCGTTGAGACTAACGAGAGCGAGCGCGTACACGCGGCAGGGTTCCTGAATTTTTGCAGTCACCTCTTGGCCAATTCTTACCGCTGCCTGACGCACCATCTCCGGGTCGCGTGGCGCGCGAAGCACCTGATTCGGCGACATCGCAAACTGCGCCGGAACGAAAAGATAATCGTCCTCAATCTCCACCTTGTACCAGAGCAAACACTCTTTGTGACGCAACATCATTCGCCAAGCGAAACGTTGTCCGCGTTCATTCCAGGCCGGGTTCCCGGGTAAGACCCACGGGCGGATGGGGAGCAAAAGCTGGACGACGACGTAGCTCGCGATCAGCCAGCGGATGGGTTTGGATTCAGAAAACCGATCGCGGGCCCGACCTCCGCGGGTCTCGCCGCGTCGGAAAAGCCGTAAGAGGAAATCGTCAGGAAAAAAGACATAGAGCGTAGCGAGCATGAACCAAGGGAACACGCCGATGTGAAAGATCGTGGCGTTGGTGAGGTGAAAGACGCAAGCGGCGACGACGGCGGGAATTCGAGTGGGCTTGTAGAGCAAGGCTGGGACAACGAGCGCATCGAACAGTAGCCCTCCCCAGGCCATCACAAACGCCGCGTGCTCCATCGCAAATAGCGGCCCGATCAAGGGTGTTTCAACACGCGAATCGACGAACAGACCCGCCGGTTGGCCGGCACGCCAGTCGGCATCGAGTTTTGCGATCGCACCAAAGACATACGGCATACCAAGCTGAAACCGAACCAGCCACCATTGCCACCGAGGCATTGTTCGCAGCGGTTCCCATCCAAACAGTCTCTTGCTCAACACGCTGTCGACGGACAGTTGTTGACCCGCCGGCAGTAGCGTCATCAACGCGGCGGTGGTGGCGAGCAGATAGTCGTGATTGTTATAGATTTGCCGCTCGACCAAGATGGCGTATGCCATCGAAACCGAGAGCGTGAGCGCGCTCAATCGAGTGCAAAAGCCGACGGCGCAGCAGATCGCCGCGACCGCTGTGACTTGAAAGTAAAGCCACATGCCGTTGCCTGGCCAAACCGTGACCCACTCAAACCCGTTGTACTTGAAAAGCATCAACGGGTCGGTGAAGAAGATTTCCCAGCGATCGTCTCGAAGGAAGTTCTGGGCCCAGAACCAGAAGGTGGTTCCGAGAATGATTCGAAGCACCGCGAGCGGAAGCAGGTCCACTCGCGGTTGCTCGTCTTCGGAGGCGCGGGTCAAGGATTGAATTGACCCAACTGGTCAAAGATCGGAACGTCCGTATCGGGTCTAGCTTCGTCATCCTTGCCCTCGAGGTATCCGGTGAGTGTCTCGATCTGTTCGCTCACGGCCTTTCGGTAGATGTTCGTTTGACCAATCGTCGGATCGTTGATTGCGGTGGCAACATCATT
>JBCBLJ010000073.1:0-17292 GCA_038520195.1 Planctomycetota bacterium | reverse complement strand
TTGCGTATCTTGTTTGAAGGAGCCGTCATGCTCTTCATCCAGAATGATCAGGCCGAGTCTCGGTAGCGGCGCAAACACCGCGCTGCGCGGCCCCACGACGACTTGGACTTCTCCCCGCCGAATTCGCGACCATTGATGGTGACGTTCGGCGGGCGTCATCTGGCTGTGCAGGACTGCGACCGATTGAAACCGACGTTCGAATCGACCTCGCGTTTGCGGCGTCAGGCTGATCTCGGGAACCAGCACGATAGCGGCCCTCCCGAATTTGACGACGTGCTCGATGGCGCGAATGTAGACTTCCGTTTTGCCGCTGCCTGTTACGCCGTGAAGCAGCAGCGTCCGCGCTTTACCGGAATCAAGGGCGGCGACGACGCGCGAAAGCGCATTGGATTGCTCGCCCGTCAGATTGTGTGTTTCGGCGACTTCACCGTCGCTGAGTTGCCATCGCATCGGTTGCGTCGATGTCATCTCGCGGCGTGAGTTTTCATCGACCAGTCCCTTCTTTCGTAGGGCACCGATGGGGGCGCTGCCGCATTCGGCGTGAACCATCAACTGTTGTGGCGTCATCGGACGACCGGCGGCGATCAGGAGTCGGATCGCACGCTGCTGTTTGGGCGGAAGCGCGGCCAGAACGGATTCGTCTTCGGATGCGACGCTGGGCTGCAGATAGGTTTTTTCACGGGTACCCGCTCCCG
This sequence comes from Planctomycetota bacterium, assembly GCA_038520195.1. Taxonomy (GTDB): domain Bacteria; phylum Planctomycetota; class Planctomycetia; order Pirellulales; family Pirellulaceae; genus Stieleria. Next base: position 16,597 of record JBCBLJ010000073.1, on the reverse strand, counting down.
CTCGCACGCTTGAGGGGATCAGCGTATCGAAGACTTGACCGGCTGGTGCTTGGTAGTAATGGCTCATCCAGAGAACCAACCGCACGAGCGGCCCATCACAGAGCGGCTCTTCATCGAGCAACTCGGCGACGTCGCTCAATCGACGAGACGTCGCGGCATTTTGTTTGACTTCGATGCACCAGCCGGTCGTCGGCCGCCGCCGGCGGGCCAGCGGAACGGCGACTCGCATCCCCGGCCGAAGTGACTCGACCAGTGAATCGGGGATACGGTAGTCGTAGGGTCCGTACGGGGCTTCGCTGAAGACCACGCCGGCGACGGCCACCTTTTCCTCGACCGCCAATTCCCAGGGCGGCGGATCGGTGTCGAATAGGGTGCCCTGACTCGATGTGTCCGGCGTGCTCGATGAGTCTGGATCCTCCAGGAAACCGGGCGCCGAAAGACCACCGGGAACCTCTTGCGGCCTGCGTGGTGCGTCTGAATCATCGGGCGACGGACCGTTCGCGGGGGGCAGCATTGCGGAGGCAAGGACGGCGGGGACAGTTGATTGAGAAGCCTTCAGCATAAGCACTCACGCGCGGATTGAGGTGGTGGCATCCTTGCAATCCGGAAGGACACCGCTGGTCAAAGTGTTGCGGGCGCTGAGAATGGTGTCGTCGAGCGGGCGAGTTTTGCGGAGCGATTCATGCGGGTCGGAATTTTCGGAGGATCGTTTGACCCGGTACACATCGGGCACTTGTGGATTGGCGAGGCGGCCACCGAAGAGTTGCGTTTGGATCGGCTCTTATGGGTGCCCACCGCGACTCAGCCGCTCAAGCCCGGAGGTGCCGTTGCGACTGATACCCAGCGGCTCGAAATGTTGCGCCTTGCGATTTCCGGCCGGGACGGTCACTTGGTCGACGATCGCGAGTTGCGTCGCGACGGCGTGAGCTATAGCGTCGAGACGGTCGCCGAATTGCGGGCGGAGTCGCCCGGCTGCGAATGGTTCTTCATTCTTGGCAGCGACTCACTCGCGTCCATGCCGCGATGGAAACAGCCCGAAACGCTGCTCGATGAGGTGACGCTATCGGTGGTGCAGCGGGGCGGTGAGCCGGCGATCGATTTCTCCATCCTCGCTGGACTGTGTGCCGTGGAACGACTGGAGCACTTTCGACGACATGTGCTTCGAATGCCGACGATTGAGATTTCGAGCAGCGAAATCCGAACGCGGGTCGGGCAGGGCAGGGCGGTGCGCTACCGAGTGCCTCACGCGGTCGAGTCATATCTCCGCACGAGTGGGCTGTATGCGCAACACACGCAATGAACAACTGGCTTGATCGAAACGCGACCCTCCCATCCGGCCCGTCCGGGAGGGTGGAGCTTGAGGTAAGCTCACTCGAGCCGCCGTCATTCCTTTCGGCCGCACTAGGAGGCGTCTTTTAGCGCCTTGGCAACGGCGAGGGTTTCGAGGACCAATTGGTCCATCCGTGATTCGATGTCTTCGTCGGCGAGTGACTGTCCCTCAAAGGATTCGCCGGTCGCATAAACAAACCGTGGGATGATCAAGCAGCGAAAGTCGAGCATGAGGCTGTTGGCAAAACCCATTGCGCTCATGTAGCTTGGTGCACCACCGGCGGCGAGCATCATCGCGACGACCTTGCCCGTCCATTTCTTCCCCGTCAGTTCGACGGCATTCTTGAGCGCGGCGTTGACGTCAAAGTTGTAAACCGGCGAGGCGATGAAGACGGCATCGGCATCATCAAGAAGTTCACCGAGTTGGGCGACTTTTGGATCGGCGTACGCGGACGCGCCGTCACACAGCGGTAGTGAATGCTCGGCGAGATCAAACCAGGAGACTTGTTGTCCATCGGTCTCTAGTCGGTCGTGACACGCCTTTCCGAGAAGGCGGCTTCGGCTGGTCGGATTGAGGCTTGCACTGAGAACCAAGTACATTGCGACATCTTTGCTTGAAGACGATTGACGAATGGTCGCGATGTTAGAACAGATCCACACGGTTCGGTAGCCGACGAGTGACTCGTGCTGGCGATGCACGGTCGACTGGGATTGGACCCTCGCCTCTGTCGTCAAGACCAACGAGAAACGCCGGCGATTCGATTCGGTTTCCCGAGTTGACTCGCCGGCGTTTGTTGGACGCTTTCGATGAATTCGCTCAGCAGCAGCCCGCGGAGCCTTCGCCGTCCATCCCTAAGTGGTGTTTGAGGGTGTTGAAGCGGTCGAAGTAGGCTTCGCTGCTACTATGGACGTGTTCGGCTTCGGTGATGAATTTGATCTCGTTGTCAGGATAGACATCCGAGTCGATCAGCGTCTGCTCAAACTGTTCGAGAGGGCGGCCGTAGACAATCAGAAGTTTGTGCTCGTCGAGCTGGACCTCCTGACGACGCGCCGGATTGATCACGGCGACTCCGGTGCATCCGTCGTTCAGCAACAATTCTTCGTGGTCCAGAAGAATGCTCTTGAGGACCGGTACGTCGATGTGCTCGCGATAGAGCTCGTGGTGATTGACCGCGAAGTGATGGCTGGTTTCCAAGACGACATCCACGACGGGGCCGAGGTTGTCAATCAGATCCAGAAACAGGTCCATGATCCGGTGTCGCGTCGCTGCCGCCATGATGACCGGCGTCCGCGTGTGATTGGACTCGTCCACGTACTCATCGAAGCGGAACCCTTGACGCGGGACCACTTGTAAGTCGTAGGAAGGGCGGATGGCGTCGGTAAGATCAAACGCCCCATAGGAATCGATGCCCATGTGCGCTTGCAGTTCTTCCTCGGATAACGCTTCAAAACTACCCGGTGTGAGAACCGAGCCGGTCTCTTCCTCGTTCGCGTTATTCCGCAAAATGCGTTTTAAAAAGCCCATGTCAGGCGGTCCGGTCATATGTCGAAAGTTGGGGGGGAATGTGATCGCGAAGTGTGTGACTCACGCGATCTACAGCCAACGCTAGGTCATGCCATTGGGAGGGCACATCGATTCACTAAGCCGTCAATCTGCCGCATCGAAATCCCTGAGGTACTTCCCGTTTTGCCGGAACATTCAGGCCATTCGATTCAACCGGACGGGCCGATCCGTGGCCTGAGCGATGCGTGGAGGCAACAGTTGGGGGTCTGCGTGATCACGTTTCGCTATACTCGACACGTTCAACAACAACACCAGCGGGTGATTGCAGTGGTGAGAAACCGGTTCTCTTTGCTTGACAGACTCTTTCTTGCGACGGGGTTGGTCGTCGGTGCCGTTGGCTGTGACAGTCTGGTGCCGCCGCGTCCTCCGATCGGCGTTCCTTCGGACAAGCCGGATGTCGCGTCGCAAGAGCCGAAAGAAGTCGTCGTCGTTGAAGCTCCCGGCGAACGTTTTGGAGGCAACTGGGAAGACTGGCACGTTTTCCAGATCGGAGGTCAGACTGTCGGTCGAGCGACAACCCGCGCGAGTACGGTCATCGATCCCGACTTAATTCGAACCGGTGATCCGGAGGTTCGCATCGAGCGCGACGAGCGCCTGATCTATCAAACAGGATCGGTGCAGTTCACGCAGCGGCGGCAGACATCGAGTATCGAGTCTTACGATGGCGGCCTGAAGAGTTTTGAAATCGAAGCACAAACGGGCCCGGTGTCGATGCGGTACCAGGGAGCGGTGACGGATGAAACGCTCCGTGTCGGAATCGTACGTGGAAGCGAGCGAGAGAATCGGCAATTGGCTTGGGACTCGACCACTCGCGGGCTATTCGCGGTGGAGCAGTCACTGCGTCGTCGCCCTATGGAAATCGGAGAGACTCGCAGGCTTCGAACGGCCGTGCCGGCACTCGACGCCATCGGACTGAGCGAGATGCGTTGCACCGGCGAAGCGTCGGTGCCGTTGTTGGATGGCGAGTTTCGGGTGCTGACGGAAATCGAGTTAGATATCGCCGATGCCGAGAACCAGATCATCGATCAAATGTTGCTTTGGACCGATGAGAAGGGCGTGGTACACAAGACCCTGCGCCCAGCGCTCCGGCTGGAAAGTTATCGTGTCAGCGCTTCACAGGCTCGCAAGCAGTTCTCTGAGGAAAGCAATGATGTTCGCGTTTGGGTCGCTGGCAAACTCGATCCGGAGCAAACGCCGACTCAGGTCGCGATGTTAGTAAAGGGCCTCAGTTCGACGGCGCCCGACGGCGAGATGTCGGGCGGCGAGTCCTTCTTTCAAGCGGCCGTCCGTCAATCGATTCGCCCGGGTCAATCGGGACGACAGGTGCTGTATTCGGTGGAGCCGGCGCCCGTCGGGTTCTCGATCTTCGAATCATCGGTTCGCCCGAGCGACACGTCGGCCACTGCGTTATTGGACTTCAACCAGCCCGATGTCGCACGACTCTCCAAAGCGGTCGGCGACGTGCCACCGGAAGAACTCGTCACTGAGTTAACCCGGGTCGGCAACAACATACTCTCGCTGGGGCCCCAACAGGGGGCGAGGCGTGCATCGATGGTGATTCGATCAGAGCGCGGCGGCGAGTTTGACCACACCGTGCTGCTCACAGCGTTGCTTCGTTCGCGCGGTGTTCCGGCTCGAGTCGTGCTCGGGCTTCGTCCCGACAGATCGGAGCCATCGCAAGATGCCGTCGCGATGCGTCTGAGCAGTTGGGTGCTTGCGTCGGTCGACAATCAGTGGCGAGTGATCGATCCGATGCGTCAGTCGGACCTCGACTTTCGGGTGGCCATACGCGTTTGCGAGGGGGACGAAGATCTGCGTTCGACGGTCGAAGCAGTGTTTCGCCAGATCGCCAACGTTGTGATCGAGATTCGGGGCGTGCGTTACGAATCCGACGGAGATTGAACGAGGTGGCTTTCGACGGCCACGAGTAACTCATCGATCGTCTGCGTTTGAATTCGGTGGGGGGGATGCCAGGGGAACCATTCAAATCCCTGATGTTCGGTGAGCTCGGGTGTAAACCTTTGATCGACGCGTCCGAGAAAGTAGACGACGTGCTTTTGAAAGACACCGCCTTTGCCTCGTTTGTACTGGACGCGGTATCGAAGCTCGAAGCGAAAGGACGGATCGAGTTGAATCCGTTTCGCTGGTAGCCCTGTCTCTTCTTCGGTTTCACGCAGCGCGGTTTCGGCCAGCGACTCGCCCGGTTCGGCATGGCCTTTGGGGAGGTCCCATCGGTCGGCGTGACGCATCAGGAGAAAATGGGCTGGCTCGGGCGTGAGCAACAGGATGCCGGCGGCGCGTTTGATCGGCAGCGAGTCGTTGTCGCTCATTTTTGGCGGTCGGTTTTCGGAGCGGGATTTCTTTTTCGGGCGGGGCTTGTCGGATGGTCCGAGGAGCCTACAACGACTTTCTTCGTCCACCTACCGTCGGGACCCTCCGAATGAAGATTTATACACGAACCGGTGACGCCGGCAGCACGGGGCTGTTTGGCGGACCGCGAGTCGCCAAAGACGATGCTCGAATCGAGGCCTACGGGACCGTCGATGAGCTGAATGCCGCACTCGGATGTGTGCGTGCGGTCGGTCCATCGGCGGGGATGAACGAGCAATTGGATCTTCAGTTGGAATTGGTACAGCGTGAGCTTTTTTCGATCGGGGCGGAGTTAGCGACGCCGGACCCCGATGCGCACGCTCTGCGAGTCATCAGTACGAAGCACGTCCAGCGACTGGAGTCCTGGATCGATGAGCATGAGCAAGGCTTGACCCCGCTGAAGCAATTCATCTTGCCCGGGGGCACGCATTCAGCATCCATTTTGCACCTTGCCCGCGCGATTTGTCGACGGGCTGAGCGGCGTGTCGTCACACTGGGTGACCAGGAGGGCGTCGAAGTCTCCGATGCAGTGATCGTCTACCTGAATCGGTTAAGCGACTATCTGTTTGTGCTCAGCCGTGAGGTCAATGCTCAGGCTGAGATTCCCGACGTGGTCTGGGAGCGACCGGAGTAGCCAGCTCCGCACGTTCCCATGCCCGCTGGCTAGGGCTCGTTTGCAGCGTGTACAATACGCATCGGCGACGTGACGCGTCGCCCACTTCTGATCGCACGCTCCGAGGCACAAACGTGAAAAAAGTGGAAGCCATCGTTCGGCATTTCAAACTTGAAGATGTTAAGAACGCCTTGACGGAACACGGAATTCACGGCATGACCGTGAGCGAGGTTCGTGGATTCGGGCGTCAAAAGGGCCACACTGAGATTTATCGCGGAACGGAATACGCCATCGACTTTGTTCCGAAGGTCAAACTGGAAGTGATTTGCACCGACGAGAATCTCGCGACGGTGGTGGATACCATTTTGCAGACTGCCCAAACCGGTCAGATCGGGGACGGCAAGATTTTCGTGACTCACCTGGAAGAGTCGATTCGCATTCGCACCGGTGAACGGGGCGAAGAGGCCCTGTAGCAGATCGGTAGGTCGACGGTATTGCATGTCCGGTCCTTCGCTCTCCGAGGCGATTCTTCTCGGTCGTCAGCGGCTGCGGGAAGGTCGGGAACGCTGCAAGAGTCAGCACGACGATGGATCACGTGGTCCATTGGTCTCAACACGCGTTAGCGATCTGTACGACGATCTCGTGCTGGCCGTCTGGAATCAAGCGTGTGAGAAGTTTTTTGGAGGCCAGGCGCCACCGGGCATCTCATTGGTCGCCCACGGAGGGTTTGGACGCCGTGACTTGGCGCCCTATTCCGATGCGGATTTGATGTTGCTCGCCAAGGGCTCGAGCACCGCCGCCGCAGAAACGATCGCGAAGTGTTTGACGCGTGATTTGGTCGATATCGGATTGGATGTCGGCTTCGCCATGCGGACGCCGCGAGAAGCGTGCACGTTGTCGTGGTCCGACGCGGTCATCTTTACGTCGCTCACCGAATCGCGTTTTCTGGCGGGGAGCTTCAGTGTCTTTAAAAAGTTCTTTCAATCGCTACGTCACGGTGCGATGCGACGCCGGTCGCGATTGATCAGCAAGGTGATCGAGGCGAGGCGTGAAGAACGTTTGAAGTGGGGCGACACCAACTATCTTCTTCGGCCCAACGTCAAGAAATCCAGCGGCGGGCTTCGCGACATTCAGATGATTCGCTGGATCGCCTTCGCACGATATGGCGAAGTGGAACTCGAAAAACTGCTGCGACTCGGTGCCCTAGTGGAGGAAGACTATCGACTGATTCGACGCGCCTATGATTACCTGATTCGCCTTCGCAACGAACTTCACTTTCGAGAGGGTAGGGCACAGGACATTCTCGATCGGCCGACACAGATGGCGATCGCCGAGGCATGGCAATTCAAGGGCGTCGAGGCTCGGCTTCCGGTCGAAGTCTTCATGCAGCAATACTTCGACACCACGCGTGACATTCGATACATCGCGCGTTTCTTTGCCGATGACAATCGGAGTCGACCACTGATCGGCCAGGTCGTCGAACGATTACGATCCGAGAAGATCGGTGACTCGATCCGGATGGGGCCGACTCACATTTGGGTGGAACAAGCCGCACTGCCCGATTTTGCGTCGAACCTGGCCCGCGTCCTGCGTTTCGTGAGCTTGGCCAACCATCACGGGAAACGAATCGGCCACAACACGTGGCAGTCGATTCGGCGTGCGATGAAAGAGCGGCCGCCGGCGCCGCCAGATCCGGAGTCGGTCGGAGCGTTCCTGTCATTGCTCAGTCGCCGCGGACGACTTGCGCCGCTCTTGCGCAGACTTCACGAACTGAGGATCATCGAGCAATTGATTCCCGCGTTTAAACGAACCCGCGGGCTACTTCAGTTCAATGCGTATCACAAATATACGGTGGATGCGCACAGCATCCTCGCCGTTGAAGCGGCGACTGAGATGGCCGGAGAGGCGACTCCGATGGGCCGTCGCTACCGACGTCTCAAAGATAAGACGCTGCTGCATTTGGCGTTGTTGATTCACGACATCGGTAAGGGATACGAAGAAGATCACTGCCTCGTGGGCGCGCGTATCGCTCGGGAAACCGGCGAACTACTCGAACTGGATTCCAGCAGCACCGAGGTCTTGGAATGGCTCGTCCTGAAGCACTTGGCGGTGAACACGATTGCGTTTCGTCACGATTTGAGTGACCCGCAGATCGTGCTGTCGTTCGCCAAAGAAGTCGGGTCGATTAGGCGTTTGGAGCTCTTGATCGTCCACTCGGTGGCCGACCTTGCCGCGGTCGGGCCCGGAGTTCTCACCGATTGGAAGATGAAACTGATCGAGGAGTTGTATTTGCGGACACGTCGCTATTTTGAGACCGGTGGGTTGCAAAATGATGATGACACACTTGCCGAAGAAAGTCGCAACAAGATCGCGGAATTGCTCGACGATCAACCGCACGGCGCGGCATCTCGGCAGCTCCTGCGGGCGGCTCCGATCTCGCTGCTACGTCGGGCTTCGCCCGAAGACATGAGTCGAAGGTTGATGGAAGTCGGCGATGCGCTTGATGCCGGCGAACGTTCCATCTGCATGAACGCGCCCGATCCCGATGATCCGTCGTCGACACGCTATTTGATCGTGCACCGTCAGGGGCCAGAGCGAATCGGAACCTTTGCCCGCGTCACTGGGGCATTTCTATCGTGTGGCTTGAAAGTGTTGCGGGCGGTCATCGGGACGCTTGATGACGTCGTCTGGGACGAGTTTTGGGTGTCCGACCCGGATCACCCTGCGGCACCCTCGGCGGCTCGAATCGAAAAAGTGCAGACGCGTCTCAAGCATCTTCTCGATTCACCGGATGCGCCGCTTCCGCCGTCACGAAAAACGTGGTCTTTGGGTAGTCAAACCGAATCGGACGAAGTCAACGTCTTGCCGACAAAAGTCGTTTTCGATAACGAGACACTTGATCGCTACACCATCCTGTCATTGTTCGCCTACGATCAGACCGGACTCCTGTACCGAATCGCGTCGGCACTCTCCGAACTCCGCTTGGACCTGCACTTCGCCAAGATCGATACGCACCTGGATCAGGTCGCCGACGTGTTCTACGTCACCGAGGAAGATGGGGCGCAGTTGGACGACGTTCGTCAACTGGAAGTCCAGACGACGCTACTGGATGTCGTCTCGCTCAAAGAGGATGCCACCGCGTGAGGGCCATCGAGCATGGCGTCAATCTGTGCCGGTTGCTGAGAGTTTCTCGATGGCGGTGAGGCTAGCTCTTGTGGCTGTTTCGCCTGCTGCGAAAGGCTCCTCGGTGATAGCGTTTGCGACTCGCAATGATCGAGACTTGCAAAACATTTTGCCTCCATCTGTTTGCTTCCAAAGGATCGCGCGGGAACACTTTATGTGACAGGAATGCAACCTCGGTCGTGATGCGCGCGCTCAAACGCAACGGACGATCGACCCTCTCCACGAATACATGGATGTGAATCATGCGAAAGACGACCATTCTCACTGTCTGCCTCGCGCTGGGCTTCACCGCGTCGGCCAACGCTCAGTCGAGCGAATTCGATGCGTTGCTCGAAGATGTGACTTTCGGTGCGGCTGAGCAGATGGTGACCACGCAGGCACCGGAGGCTGCAGTGCCATCGGCTCCCACCCCAACACCCGCCGCTCCTGCACCGGCTCCCGTGCCTCTCGCACCTGCACCGGAGACCATGGCGCTGCCACCGGCTCCGCAAGTGACCGAGACCCCCGCGCCCGTCGTGGACCAGGCGATTCCGGCTCCTGTCGCTGCCCCGATGGAACCGGTGCCCAACCAAGTGAACGCCGGTGCTTGCGGGACGGGATGCGGTTCGTGCCAAACGTGCGGAACCGGACATGGCCACAAGAAGAATCGTATCCGGGATACGCCATGCGTGCCTTACACCGTGCCGCGGCTGCCGACCTCGACGTTCTATCAGTACTGGCGAACCAACGCCTGCTATACCAATGTCTGGGACGGCTACCGCAACCAATGCCCGCGGACGCTCGACTTGTCCATCGACGAGAAGAAAAAGGGTTGCAGCAAGTGCGCCAGCGGAGCCTGCATGGCATTGCCGGCAGGTTGGGAAGCGGCGAATGCTTCGTGCGACTCCTGTGATTCGCGTCGTTAGTCGCTAGCGATCCGGAATCCTCGCGTCTCATCACGGCCGCGGCTTCCGCAGACATGGCGAGTCAAGAACGCTGTTCAAAGGCCAGGACTTTCTTTGCCATTGCAAAGGAGAGTACCTGGCCTTTTGCGTTGCTAGCTAAGATGACGCAAGGTCTCAAAAAATATGGACGGCGTCTCGAAACCACTATAGGTATCGCCGGAGGTGTGCCGATAACACCACTACCATGGATTGGGAGGGTGGAACGATCGGTGCCATCGTTCCAGCACTGATGGGCCATGGTGAGGCAGGGAGGGCTTCACCATGGCCCTTCTCCTTTTCCATGGCACAAAAAAAGCCAGGACATTCGTCCTGGCTTTTTTGTTGGCTGGCATGCTTGTTTGGATGTCTGAGTGCGATTCGCGACTAAGCAAACAATTGATCGATCACCGCACCGTCACGTACGAGGGTGATCGGGCGTCCGGTGGAACTGTCGTACTCAAGCGTCGGGTCGATCCCAAGGTTGTGATAGAAGCTCGCTGCGACATCGTCGGGCGTGATTGCTTCGTTTCGGGGGCCCGAGGCGGTGTCGTCGCTTTCGCCGATCACCTGGCCACCCTGCACCCCGCCGCCCGCCATGAGCATGAACATGCAGCGAGGGTAGTGATCACGTCCGCCTTCGGCCGAACGGGAGTTGATCTTCGGCGTGCGGCCGAACTCGCCTGTAACGTAGACAGCCGTCGAATCCAAAAGCCCTCGTTCTTCCAGGCCGACCAGCAGACCGCTCAGGCCTTCGTCAAGCTTTGGGAGATTGTTGTCTTTCAACTTCGTGAAGTTGTCTTGGTGGGTATCCCAGCCGCCGAGTTGGACGGTCACAAATCGAACTCCCGATTCGACGAGCCGCAGCGCCAGCATGCAACTTTGGCCGAAGGACTCTTTGCCGAACTTGCGGGAGAAACTCTCCGGTTCTTTGCTGACGTCGAAAGCGGTGCGCGCTCGCGAGGAGGTGATCATCGAGTAGGCCTGTTCGCCAAACTGGTCGAGGCCATCGAGCAACTGATCGTTCTTTTCCAGCGCGGTGAACCGCCGGTCAAGTTTCTTCAGCAATGTTTGACGGCGAGTGACTTCGTCGGTGCTGATGCCACCGGGAAGTGAAATGCCGCGAACGCTGAAGGGACGTCCGAAACTCGGCTGGCTGTTGGTTTCCAAGGCCGAGTAGCGGATGCCGAGGAAGCCGGCGCCGTGGCTGGTTTTTGGAACCGCCACCGCGCTGGGAATGTCGCTATCCGAAGGAAGTTCTTTCGACACGACCGAGCCAAAACCAGGGTATTCCAAGGCGGGGATCGGCTTGCTGCCGGTGTTGACATATTCACGCCCGAGACGGTGTGCGGCCAGCGTGTGACTGACACCCCGCAGGATCGTGAATTTATCCATGCACGCGGCGAGTTTCGGCAAATGCTCCGAGATTTGAATGCCCGGGACGTTCGTTGCGACCGGGTTAAACGTCCCGCGATGGGTATCGGGCGCGTTGGGTTTGAGATCAAACGTGTCCATGTGCGACGGGCCACCGGGCAGTTCGATGAAAATGGCGCGTTGGGCGCGGCCGGGAGTGACTTGGCCGGCGGCGGCTAGCTTTTCGTAACCGGCGAGTGTCAAACCGCCGACCGAAAGGGCACCGATTTTGAGCAGATCACGACGACGGGCACCGTCACAGGTTTGATGGAGGGTCATGATTGTTTCCGAGTAAGAGAGAATGAATGGTGTGCTGCGTTCAAATCAACGCGGGTTAGTGGCTGATGATGAATTCCTTGGTGTTCACCAGTGCCCACATCAAACCTTCGATGCCATCGGAAGGTTGCTCGGACTCGGTGATGTACTGCATGGCGACGCTCGTTTCTTCCTCATCGGGGAAGCGACTGAGTGTTCGGAGGTACGCTTCCTGGACGACCTCGGCCAGACCTTTGCCTTGGCCTTTGACGCGCTCGGTCAGCTCGACCGTCTTCAGCTGACTCCAGGAATTGGGAGCCTTGAGAAGCGATTCAAATGAGGGGACGTGGAAGTCCTTGCCGATTCGTTTGGCAACCGACTTGTATTGCTGCTTCAGCTTCGCACGCGTCGCTTCACGTCGGGATTCCGGCAGTTTCAAAAACGCTTGAAGTCGGTTGACCATTGAGCGGCGTTGCTGTTCGGCGGCTCGCTTTTTCGCGGCCAGCTTTGCGTCGCTTGAAGCAGGCGGTTCGACGCCGAGGTCAGCGCACGCTTCGGCAACCCAGCCGTTGCGATCAGCGATTCGCTTGTACATCTCCAAGTCGTTCCGCAAGTAGATGGATTGCAAAAGGCTTGGGGCATCGCTGCGGTCGCAATCGCAGTTAGTCTCGCGAATGGATTGGCCGAAGACGTTGAGTGCGAAGTTGGACGCACCACGGCTGCGGGCCATACCTTCGGCAATCGCCATCTGATTCAATTCACCGCGTAGCTGGCCGGCTTTTTCGGTCGAGCCGGTGGCGAGGGCCACCATGTCAAAGACCACTTCGGCGGGGAGACGGCGAGGAATGTGGTGGGAGAAGTTCGCTCGGTCACCCACGTTGGTCGCATTGGTGTCGGCACTGCGTTGGTAGGTGTCGCTCGTCACAATCTCACGGTGCAACCACTTGAGGTCAAAGCCGTGTTCGATAAACGCGGTCGCCAGATGGTCCAGCAGTGGCGCGTTGCTCGGTGGATTGGCGAGGTTCATGTCATCGGTCGGATCGACGATTCCGGCACCGAAGTAGTTGCTCCAGACGCGATTGACGATGGCTTTAGCGAAGTAGGGATTGGATTCGTCGCGGAGCCACCGCATCAAAGCGGGCCGTGGATCCTGGTCGAGAGCGAGTTCGTCTTCGATGCCCAAAATCTTACCAGTCGGAATCTGGATCGGCGGAAGCTTACGGCCCTTGCGTTTCGCGAGCGCCCGCTGCTTCTTTTGCCGATCGTTGATCCCTTTCGAATTGAAGATCAGTTCGCCGAAGGGAACGACCTTGCCTTCCTTCGCGGCGGCGTAAATCTTTCGTCGCAGATCACCGTTGTTAAGCTTGGCTCCGCCGGTGATGCTCTCGAGCAACTCGTTTCGTTCCGATTTCGATTCATTAGAGACGAGGTTTGCGTTCCCGGCTCGGATGGTTCCAAAGAGCTTCGCGAAGTCATCGAAGTCGTGCTTCGACCACTGATCAAAGGGGTGTTTATGGCACTGGGCGCACTCAATCCGTACGCCGAGGAAAGTGTAGGCAAATCCGATCGCGCGATCTTCCGGCTTTTGAAAGTTGCGACGAGCCCAGAACAGCGGAAGGCCGCTCCGGCTTGTGAAACGCTCGGGCTCGCCCGTGCAGGCTTTGGTCATTTCCTCGCAGTACTCGCGATAGCTTTCGTCGCCCTCACGGGTGTTCGCGGTGACAATACCTTCGATGATCTGATCATACGGAACGTTGTCATTCAGACGGGTTCGTAGCCATTCGTACCAGAGCTTGTTAGCCGCTCGTTGGAAGGGCAGAACATTGTTCAGTTGTTCGGCGCTGTTGCCCGTCCAGTCGCTCATTCGGGTCGCCCACCATGCGGCATAGGCGGGTGAATCGAGTAGTTCGTCGATCAATCGTTCGCGTTTGTCGACCGAGCCGTCGGCAAGGAAGTTTCGAACGCGTTGCGCGCTCGGCAGCACTCCCGTGATATCCAAAGAAGCACGGCGGACAAACTCGGCATCCGTGCAGAGGTCTGACGAGACGATGCCGACCTTCTCAAGTTTTTGCTTGACCAGGGCATCGATGGGATGATCCGACTTTCGTGACGCAATCGACTCGCCGTCGCGTACGCGGGTCTCACCGAGCGGTCGCAGCACGGGCACCGGAACCACGGCGTTGTCGTAAAACACCACGACATGCGTGTCGCCCGATTCGCCGGAACGAACGTTGCCGGACTCGTTGATCGCCGCGATCGAGTCATCATTTGATCGAAAACGGCAAAGCGGAGTGACGTCTTCGGAGGTCCCATCGCTCCAATGCGCGATTGCCCGCAGAGACACCTTTTCGTCGTTGGACTGGAACTGAATCTCGGCCGGTTGGATTTCGAGTTGCTTGAGCTGCTGGACGCTCTCGTCCTCAAACTTGGCTCCCGCGGCGATCCAATTCCGAAGCACGCGGTATTGCCACTTTCCTTTCTCGAAACGTTTGCCGCCCTCATGCATGTCGGCATCGGTGGGCTTGGAAAGAATCAAGCTCTCATCGATGTCGTCGGGGTCGACCCGTCCGGTGTTCTCGGCGAGCAACGCGTCATGGTCGCCCTTGAAGTCATAGCCGAACAACGACAGTTGGAACCCTCCCCGGCCTTGGAACGAGCCGTGGCAGGCGCGGCCGTTGCATCCCAGACGGCCGAGCAGGGGCATCACGTGTTTTTGGAAATCCGGCGTCTCTTCGGCGTCATCACTCGCGAAGCGGGCTTCGATGGAAGGCTCGGCGTCGCGAGAGGAACCTTTGCCTGCGCTACTGGACGCGTTGGGCTCGGCGGCGATGCCCGGCACCAGCAGTAGCATTGAAGCGATGCAGGCGAAGAACGTATGGCGTAACTTCATGGCCGTTTGTCGTTAGGGGCGGGAGGCGTTTTGGCGGGTTGATTGGGTTTCTTTCCGGCCTTTCGCAGAAAGGCCGTGTAAGTTTTGTCGATCGAATCGGTGTCTTTCGATTCGAGGGTTTCAAGTCGTTTGGCCGAGGCATCGACCTGCTTTTGCATGCGTTTGAGTCGTTCCTCAAGCTGCGCATGATCGAATCGGAGCTTGGCCAACTCGGCCTCATGAATCTGCTGAGTAGCCTTGCGGAGTGAATCGCGGTCCTTTTTGCTGTCGCGAACCCGGAGTCGGGCGATCAGAAGGTTGGCCGATGACTGAGCCTTGACGACTTCCAACTCGATTTCGAATGATTCTTCGCTGCGTCGCTTGGCAGTTTCGAGTCGTTTTGAGTAGCGAGAGAGGTCACGGATCGCCGTGTCATAGAGTTTTGGTTGATTCTTCCGCAGACGGTCCAACAACACTTTGAGGTCCGGCAGATGGTTTTCCACCATGGGGAGAACGCTCGCTTCGAGCTCGGCGTTTTTTTTGTCTCGTGCGGCCTTCTGAGCCGCGGCGTTACCGGACGCCTTCTTTTTCGAGTTCGGCGAAGCCTTCGCATCTTCGGCCCGCTGCGCGACGATGACGCGTTCGACATCGGGTCGAACCGAGTCGATCGGGAGCGTGGCGACGAAGAGCAATGCGATCAGCTCAACCGTCATTCTGGTCTTCCTCGAACGCTTCGACTTCCACCGCGGCAACCATCCAATCCAACGAATCGATCGAATCGTTCAGTGGTTCATCTTCGCTTACCTCCGTGACGATCCAAGTGGAGTCTTCGATGGCGAGTTCTTCGCTCGTTAGCGTTGCGCTGTCTGCCCATGCCTGCGCGATCTTCATTTCCAGCGTCGTCGCGGTGAGTGTCTCCGCATGGGGAGGACGAGTCTGCCAGGCAACGCCAGCCAACAGCAGAATCGCAGCGGCGACCGCGAACAGCCAACCGAACGAACGGGGTGAAGACAACAGCGCCGCAGATGAGGGAAGGGCAGGGGAGTTGAGATCGGATTGAGATAGCCGTACGAGCAGTTCGCTTTCCCGCTCCAAGGTCTCAGCGACTTGAGGATCGCTGAGGCGAGCTTCGAACTCCGTTCGCGTCTGATCAGGCATCTCACCGAGCAGATATGCCAAACATTCGTCGGCAAGTTGACTCGGATCGTCGTGTATGTCGTGCCGCATTTTCGTTTACGGTTCGTCTCTAAATTGTTTTCGAAGCCGTTCCATTGCTCGTCGCATTCGTGTGAGCACCGTTCCCAGCGGGATATCGAGTTGGTGGGCGATTTGCTGAAACGTCAGATTCTCTTGGACTCGCATTCGAACAATCACTTGTACCTCGGGCGCGAATTGGTCGATCGCCCGTTGGATGTGATTTGCCGTTTCCTTGATTTCGTAACTCGTGACCGTGTTCTCACCCTCGGAGGACACACGATATTGCCCGTGTTTTTCGAGGACTCGATCGGTCGTTTTCCTTTTCCGCCAATACAACGCCGCCTCGTTGGACGCGACCCGGAAAAGCCATGCCCGACGTGCCGCGACGGGGACGTCCGGCTGGTGCTCCAGCATCGCCACGAACACCGTTTGCAGGCAGTCGTCGACGTCGGCATCCTGAGGCAGTTTGGCCGACAGAAAGTTTCGCAATCCCGACCGAGCTTCCTCGAACAAGTCGCGCCACTGTTGGGCCTCGTTCGTGTCGGCTCGATTTCGGGCTTCGTCGTTTCCGCCCATCCCGGAGTCGCTCATCATCCTCTCGACGGTTGATTCATTGCGCGACGTACTCGCATTATTTCCGTAAATGCGAGACTTTTCAGAATTCCGGCGACGTGGGGATCGCTCCCCGTTCTGGGCAGGGTGGCGAAGACTGCTAGATTAGGGCTCGTCCGTCGATCCGAGTTGAGGATTTCTCGGTCGTGCGACAACATCTTAGTGGAGCCGGCGGGCGAATGTCGGTGGCGGAAATGCATGCGGACGGCATCTGGATCGGTTTTGATCTCGGCGGCACCAAAATGTTGGCGATCGCTTACGACGCTGACTGG
>JBCBLJ010000550.1:0-5774 GCA_038520195.1 Planctomycetota bacterium | reverse complement strand
GGCGGTTGTCCTGGTCGGTGAAGAGTGGATTTACACCGCCGAAATCGTTGCGACCGTGGCAGGTCAGTTCACGAACATCGGCATGGTCACCGGAACACCCGTCGACGACGACGATATGGTCCTTGGTGATGACGTGACGGACGACGATCCCGCCAACTACAACGTGATTGGCATTCCTGGCATCGACATCGAGAAGCTGACCAATGGCCACGACGCCGATACACCGGAAGAAGCGGTTGAGATCGCGGCGGGAGACACGGTGACATGGACCTACTTGGTAACCAATACCGGTTCGACCACGTTTGACGTCAGTGATGTCGCGGTCGTTGACGATAACGGCACGCCCCTGAACACCAGCGACGACTTTGTTCCGACGCTGGATCCGTCGTCAGATGTCGGCAGCGACAATCAATTATCGCCGGGTGAAGTGTGGACGTTCACGGCGTCGGACACCGCCCAAGCGGTTTCCACCTCCGGCCAAACCGAAGTCTTCCATTTCGACGGCAACTCACCGCTTGACGGCCCCAACGGAAACGTACGGTCCTTCACATCTGGTGGCGTCTCGGTCGACGTGACCGGGTTTAGTCGCGACTCTCAGGGTGTCTTCGAAACGGCCTACGTCGGTGCCTACAACGGCGGCCTCGGCGTCACCGACCGAAGCGAAGGTGATGGCAGTGGCAGCAAGCATCGTCTCGACAACATCGGTCGTCTCAACTATCTCGTCTTCCAATTCTCGGAGTCGGTCGTCGTTGATTCGGCGTTCCTCGACAGCGTGGTCCACGACAGTGACCTGTCCATTTGGATCGGAGAGGTCGCGACTTCCGGACCGCTGTCTCTTTCCGATGCCGTGCTCGGTGATTTGGTCAACGAGACCAACATGACCAATAGCAGCAACTCGCGTTGGGCTGATTTTAACGCGGGCGGCGAAAGCGGAAACGTGCTGGTCTTGGCCGCCTGGGTGGACGATCACACACCGGAAGATCAATTCAAGGTCCGCAAGTTGAAGGTCGACACCGTCGTCCAAGGGGTTTACGGAAATATCGGAACGGTGACGGCCGACACGGCCTCCGATTCCGATCCCAGCCACTACACGAACCCCGCGCCGGCTCCCTCCGGCGTGATCGGTGATTTCGTATGGAATGACGTGGACCGTGACGGAAAGCAAGACTCGCACGAAGATGGTGTCGAGGGTGTGACGGTGACGCTATTCGATTCCGCTCACAACGTTCTAGACACGACCACCACGGGATCGAACGGCGGATACGAATTCACCGGCTTGGAAGGCGGTGACTACAAAGTCGGATTCTCGAACCTGCCGAACGATTTTGTCTTCACACGAAATCGTCACGACATTAGCGATGCGATCGACAGTGACGCCGACCGAACCACGGGCAAAACGCACGTGATCACGCTGGACGATCACGAAATCAATCGTACCGTTGACGCCGGCATCTACGAAGCTGCCGTCGACATCATGTTCGAAGCCGAAGACTATGAGTGGAAAGACCACCCGTGGACCGTCAAATACGACTCCAACGCATCGGGTGACCGCTACATCAAGGCTCCCAACGGATCGGGCTCTCACTACCACAGCCCTCCGCACGGCAAAAAGGTCGTGTACCAGTTCGATGTGGACGTCTCAGGCAGCTACGAGCTTTCGGCCCTGATCCGTGCGAAGAACTCCAAGGACAACTCGCTTTGGGTCCGCATTGATGGAGGCGATTGGATCCAGTGGCACACGCCGATCACCGGTCACAACTATCAGTGGCACGCGGTGACCGATGGCTGGCACCATGAATCGGTCGCGTTTGGTCTCGACGCCGGTTCGCACACCTTGGAAATCAAGGTTCGCGAAGATGGGCTGCGGCTCGACAAGTTCATGGTCTCCAAGCTGTCGACACAAACGGTCGTGATCGACGCGACCGATGCGACGTCGATCGACACCGCTTCGTGGATCGAAGTCGACGATGACGGCAACGAATTCCTCGTCGCCGCGGGAGGCAACCATTACAGTGCTCCGCCAGCGGACAGCGAGTTGACCTACGACTTTACCATCGACGAAGCGGGCGTCTTCGATGTTTATGGATTGGTCAGCGCCGACAACGGCGGTGCGAATTCGTTCTGGATTGCGATCGACGATGGTCCCTGGATCGAATGGCACTTGAATGTGACCGGCGACGGCTTTGAGTGGCAGGCCGTCACCGATGGCTCGAATCAGGAATCGGTCCGATTCGATCTCTCGGCGGGTCAACACACGTTGAAGATCAAGGTCCGCGAAGACGGCACTCGGCTCGACAAGCTAGTGATCACCAACGACGCGAACATCGACTTAAACGCCGTCTAGTTCCGTCTCGATTGGCAACGTCGCCCGTGCGATCTTCAAACCTCCCAAGTCATCCTTGGGAGGTTTTTTCGTGTTGGGAACTCAA
Source organism: Planctomycetota bacterium (assembly GCA_038520195.1). Taxonomy (GTDB): domain Bacteria; phylum Planctomycetota; class Planctomycetia; order Pirellulales; family Pirellulaceae; genus Stieleria. Next base: position 3,345 of record JBCBLJ010000550.1, on the reverse strand, counting down.
CCTCGAGCCTGGCAATTCCTGCCAACCCGACGGCAAAAGTTGCGGTCACCGGCGAGCACGCCGATCCAGCATCGTTCCGGTTATTCCAGCTGCGGGATCGGTGCGGGCCGGGCGTTCGGGGCCTCCCTCATCATTGGCCCTTCGTTGCCAATTGGCATTGCCGTTGCTTAATGGACCATCACCACAAACGATTCAGGGAGGAGAGTCGTGGCAACAAATATCATTCCATTACCGGCCGCCGGGGAGCCAGGCGTGGTCGGCGCCGCGGCCGAGTCGACCGCGCCGGAACCAACGCGTGATGCTTCGACCCAAGACGTCGAGGTTTCGTTCGACGCGATTTTGCAGCAACTCACCGAGGCCGTCCCGGTCGTTGAGCCTCACGCGCCGGAGTCGATCGAGTCAGAATTGGTATTGGCCGAGTCCGAGTTGGAGGCAGACGACACCGCTGTCGACCCCGAATCCGCCATCGTCCACTCCGGTTGCGCTTCCGGCCTCTCGCCCGAATGCATTGATGCCTACTTGGCACTCGGCCAGCCGATTGAAGTGGAGGCTGACGGGGAAGTGACCGCCGAACCGGAGTTGGTGGCGACGCCCGCACCGATCGACGTTTTGAACCTCGACCTTGACGATCAAGCCGCTCTTCCGCCGCCGGTTCAAACAAGCGAAGACACTCCAGCGACGCCTGCCCTTGATGTGCCGAGCACGGAGGCTGCACCTCCCCTTGCCCCGGCCGTCGCCGCCGAGGACGCTCCGGAAACGGTCGAGACTCCGGTCGAACGTGACACGTCGGAACCCCTTCCGATCACGGCTCCAACGGAGACGGCTCCGAACGCCGCGACAACTACTCCGCCGAAGGACACCACTTCGCTGGTCGAGCGGCGCTTGTCAGCGAGCGACCTCAAAACAACTCCGTTGGACTCCGTCGATCTCGAAATCGATGTCGAGACCAACGCCGGTGACTCGATCCGATTCGACCAGGCGGATGCACCGGTTGCCGTGACCCAACCGACCGGAACTCAGGAACAAGTCGACCCGAACAAACTCACGACGACGGTCGCTACTCAGGCACCCACGGCACCTACGACGTCAGCACCGTCAGGTACCGTCCGGAAACCCTCGGCTCGCCCGACGGACCCGACCGCGGGTCCCGACATTCCGGAGCCCGAGTTGGAGCTTCCAAGCTCTGAACGTTCGGAGTCGCAAATCGAATCGCAGTCCGCCACGTTTGCGGGTTCCGCGGACCCGGACCCGTCGCTCGATGTTTCGTTCGCCGGTAATTTGGGCGGCCAACCGGGGGCGTCGGGACAGAGCGGCTCCGCCGGCGTCGAAAGTTTGATGACGGGCATCCCGATCGAAACCCGTGTCGAGCCGTCCGCAGCGCCGAACACGCCCGTCTCGTTGGAGGACGCGTCGAACTTTTCCGTCGAAGCTCGACCCGAGACGACGACCGTCCGTGGTGAAACCGTGTATCGATCGCTTCCCGGCGGCATGGGCGAGCAAGTCGTTGCCGCAGTTCACCAGACGTTAAACTCGCCTGAGGGTTCAACTGAAAAGGCAATCTTTTTGGAATTGCAGCCACCCGAGTTGGGCCGATTGAGAATTCGCGTCGAGCAGGGCGTTGATTCGATCGCAACGCACATTGTTGCTTCCGAAGCCTCATCGAGTGATCTTCTTTCGAGCCGTCGCGACACCTTGCAAAACGCCTTGTCCGAGCTCGGATTCGGAGAGGCAAGTGTCGACATTTCGAGTTCGCAAGACGGCCAGTTTTTCGACGATCGGGAGTTCGATCAGCGACAAAACTCTGACTCGACACACCGCTACTCGCGCGAATCTGAACGGCCGGAGCCGATCGAATCACGCGAATCCGATTCCGGTTTGAACATCATCGCCTAGGAGACAGAAATGGAAGGAGTCATTTCCTCGCAGCTCGCGACGATCGACTACTTGGAGCTGCTGACGATTCAGTTACGCAATCAAGACCCCATCGATCCGGTCGACCAGGAAGACCTGATCAATGACCTCACCCAATTCTCATTGCTCGAAGGTGTCGAGAACTTGAACGCGTCCTTTTCGGACGTGTTGAAGATCGAACAGCTTGGCCAAGGATTGGACTTTGTTGGCAAGAACATCAACTACCAAGACGCAAACGGAGAACTCCAGTCCGGTCGTGTTTCGGAAGTGTTCAACAACGGCGAAGAAGTCTCATTGATCGTCAACGGAGAAAGCATTCCGGTCAGTAGTGTCTTGAGCGCCAGTGCCTAGCTGGTGCCACGCACGAGCGCCAGTGCCTAGCTGGCGCTATGCACCGCGGCTTCGTTCCTGTCTTTGAACGCCGCCGCACCCCAACCCTTACAACTCGGTCGCGAATCCCGCCTCGTGATCGAGCCACCCCCCTTGATTCGAAGGACCCAGAGATGACACGCTCCCTGATGACCGGGATTACCGGCCTCCGCACCCACCAACAACGACTCGATATTGTCGCGAACAATCTCGCCAATATGAATACCGTCGCCTTTAAGGCACAGACGGTGGACTTTAGCGATCTGATGTACAACACGCTCCGCAGCGGCTCAAGCGCGACGGAGTCTAACGGGGGACTGCAAGCTCAGGCCATCGGTACTGGGGTTCAGATCGCAAAGATCGGACGTCGCTTCACCCAGGGAACGCTTCAGTCGACGGGCGAGATTCTTGATTTCGGACTCAACGGCGAAGGCTTCTTCACGCTGATCGCTCCGACCGGCGAAGACGTTTTCACCCGCGCAGGATCCTTTGCAATCGATGTCGAAGGCCGACTCGTCGAATCGACCAGCGGCCTGATGGTCAAGCGGTTCGGCGATACCGGTGAACCGATCAACGGCGGTATCGGCTTCCAAGATCCCGAGGAAGAGTTCATTCGAGTTCCCTTCGGCGCCACCATCGCGGGCTCTCAAACCGCAAACGTGGATGTGATGGGTAACCTCCCGTCGAGTTCTTCGCCGCCAGCCTCGGAAGTCTTGACGTCCTTCACATCGTTCGAAGACGGAGCCGGCATCGCGACGGCCGCGACGCTGCTGAACGACTTGACGATCAACACCACCGACTACGGCCCCGGCGATCTGATCACCATCGCGGGGACCGATGTTGACGGGTCACCGTTCACGACATCATTGCCGGCTGATACTTCCACGCTTGGAGACATCGTCAACGCGGTCAATGGCTTGGTCACCGGAGCGACGGCCTCCATCCAGCCCAATGGCACCATCGCACTCACCGCTGATTCCAACGGAACGGCCGCGCTAAGCCTTTCAATTGAAGACAACCCCGGAAACGTGGGAGCGACCAATTGTTTGAGCACCTCGATGGTCC
>JBCBLJ010000547.1:0-5800 GCA_038520195.1 Planctomycetota bacterium | reverse complement strand
GTGTGAACGCTCGGACCGCCGCGACCGACAACGCGGCCAGCATTGTGGTCACCATCAGTCCGCGAATCGTGAATCGGACGTGTATTTTTTGAGCTTCGGCGTTGCGTGAGAAACGCGACAAGATGCCATTGAGTTGTTCGCGTTTTTTCGCCGCGATCAGTCCGGCCACCATGCCGATCACAACGGCCGTCACGACACATGCAACGAGCGCGCCCCAGCGAATCGGGTGGCTGCCGTAGCCACCAGCTTCCTCCCAAATGGCGAGTGGAAACCCGATCGCTTCGTCGTTCGGCGAACGCTTTCCGAGCAGACTTCCCCAACCCTCAGATCGAAAGAAAAAAGAGACCGCGTTGGCGGCTCCAACCAAAAGGGTACCCAGAAGCAACCCCCGAAGAAGCCACATCCAAACCGAGTCATCGCGAGTCGGGCCACCATTTTCCGTTTCCGTAGTCTCATTTACCATCGAAGTGACCTCGCCGACGGGCGGATTAGATAAGAGTAGGATTCCTACGTGACTCGGCCAGAGAGCGTTCAATCGCGAGTCGTCTTGGCGTTCGTCCTGAAGACGGCGTTGGGCCCTCAAGATGGGGCACCCGAGCGAAACGGGTTTCGCGGGCCAACGAATCGTCGAGAGGCATCATTGACGCTCAGTATCCGTGAGCGGTGCCTTTTACGGATGCCACGCCCTTTTTTGCGAAAGACCGCTGTAGAGGCCACGTTTTCAAGCATCGAGAAACGCGCTGACCAAAGGTGTCCGACGCACGGCGATCCTCTTTGTGGAGCGTTTTCTACTCGTCTGGAGTCCCGCCATGAGACAAGAACTCCGCCACGCCATGTTGGATTCGGAAACTTTCGTTGTTGAATTGATCTATCGCGATTCGGCCGGTGCCAGAACACGCCGTGTCGTCAGTCCGATCCGATTTGTCGGGGAAAACCGATTTCTTGGCCTCTGCCTTTGCCGTGAAGAGCCGCGACAGTTCTACTTGACCCGTTGCGAAAGTGTCCGGCTGATCCCATCGGCAGAGGTCATGATGCCGATGCCAATGGAAACCCTCGACACACCGTCGATCCCCGCCGCACCGGTTCCGACGACTCCAGCAGTTTGCGTGTAATGCCCATCCCGATCCGCCCGACGCACCCGACCGACCGCGACGACCTCACCGTCCAGGTGACCGACGATGGTAGTCGCACGCTCGTCTGTTCCGGGACTTCGGATGCCTATCACAGCGGATGTGGTGCCAAGTCGGAAACGCGACACGTTTACCTGGAGAACACCGGCTTGGCGGAGCGGCTTCGAAGCGGACAGGCTTCCAGTGCGCTGGAGGTGGGCCTGGGAACTTCGATGGCCATGCTGATGACCATGGATCTCGCGATCCGGCATGCGACGCCACTCCAGTACGACACTCTTGAGAGCGATTGGATTAGCGCTCAAACGCTCAGTTTCCTACAACCCAGCGGTTGGGTCGATCAAAGCTGGATCGTGGAATCCTACCTCGCCTTTCGGCAGTCCATTCCTCGATCGGCGCCCGACGGGCAATACGTATGGCACCTCGATCAAGACCGGACCGCGACGATCCACGTCGGCGACGCGTTGACATGGTCACCGGCGACGACAAACGAATACGACGCCATTTTTTTCGATCCATTCTGTCCCGAAAATGCGCCGAGTTTTTGGACGGTCAGGTACCTCGCTCAAATGCGTCAACACATCAGCGAACAAGGGAGGATCGCGACATACAGTTGTAGCCGCGCCGTTCGCGAAGCGTTTGAACAAGCGGGTTGGAAAGTCCAACGCATCGCCGGCCCCAAAGGCGGAAAACGCGAAGTCTTGGTGGCGATGCCGGATTGATGTCGTGATGCGGTGTCACGTGTGCTGCGTGGAGCGGCTTGGAAATGCCAGCGATTATCAAACGCTGAGTAGCACGCGCTGCTGAGCGCTCGATGCTTTGAAGCAAGTGTGCGGCGAACTTAGCGTGTGCATTGCTCCGGATCGACCATCCCGGGTGAAGCGGAGGGCGTGAAATCAAGCGCGATTTGAGACCCCAAGGGGTGCCACGCTCCGACCTCAGCTTTTTCGCATCATGCGGCTATTCAACCACTGCCAATTGCGCCACCACCATCGCCCTGTGGAGACGGATCATCCCCTCTCGAACGCGATCGAGCTGATACAAGCCATGCAGAAATCGGTAGTGCAACCACCGCGTAGATGTACGAAAGGATCGAAATGGGAAGATTCCCTTGTCGTGGCCCCCACGAGTTGTAGTTGATGAGAAAGACGATGAGGGAAGCGAATGCAACGGCGGAGAGTCCAAAAAGGAGTGCCGCTCGATCGCGATTTCGGTATGCGAGGATCGCGATGATTAACCCAAAGAGCGCGAAGACCGGACCGGAACCGACAATGGTCTCATGCTCGATGGCCTCCACGAAGAGCGCCGTGACGATGACGACGGATTGCAACAGGATGACCCGCCGCAGCCAAGGCGTGCGAATCGGCTTTCGAGCAACGACGCAAATCTCAGAGACCGTTGCAGGAGCGGCATAGGGATTGAAATCTGGCGTTCGGTGGGCCGTGGGTTCGCTCATTGTTCTTGCAATCTTGGACGTTTATGCCCCAACCTGTCCGACGCCTGTCGCTCCAGGGGAAGCGTTTGTCTCATTCATTTCGCGGACGCGATCTCGCGAATCAGCACTTGAGGTGCCCATGACTGCGAGCGGCGACGTCGACTTCACCGCGTAGATCAGTAGTGTTGCGAATGTCATCGCGCGAATCCACGCGTGTTGCAAGGAGGTTTTGGGTTCGAAGATCGCGAATGCCCAAACGGTCAAGAGAAGTGCGACGAAAATGTAATCCAAGCGGCGAATCGGAGGATGAGAAAGTCCTCGCAGATGATGCCCAATTCGAAATCCAATGGGAATTAAACAAACGTGCGCAAGACCGTGAAGCGACGCCGCCAAGACTCGCATTGGGCCCGGCGGACGGGTAACCGACTCGATGCCACCGGGTAACGCGCCCAAGCATGCCGCCCACACCAAGTTGGCGGTAAAACCGATCATGATCATCGCGGTTCCATACAGCCACGTGCGTGGAAAACGAAGCAAACCCAAAACAACGCACACGGTCATGAGAACGGGATAGAGGCTCGCGATGCAACTCAGCTCGTGAACGGCTTCTCTCCACCCACGTTGGCAAGCGAGCCCCGCGATCAGCCAGCCCCGGACGGGTCGCGCGCACGCCAACAGTTGAGGAGTCGCGATGAATCCCACATAAAGAAGGCCGATGAAGCAAGCGATTCTCGGACGGGTGATCGCTCGCAAAGCGACACCGATGACGCTCGGGTTCGCCGTATCGAGTGCATGCTCGAGACATACCGGTGGCTTGTACGGCTCGAGCTCCACGTCCGATGCGGTTGTCCTCAACTCTATTCCAGTGCCTTCGCGCATATCTCAGTGCCATCCCGCGGTCTCGAGTACGCGAAGTCCAAGGAAATCATCGCCAAGAATGCTGGCCAAAGAATCGCGAGCGCGTTCGTAATACTGCGGTCGAATGTAGCCATCGTCGTCAGCGAGTTCCAAACCGGCGCCCTTTACGACCGACCCGATGACGGCGAATGCCGCGCACATCGTATTCAAATCAGGAAATAGCGACTCGGGTGTCCACTTCTCTTTACCGTGCATCGCGTGTAGCACCCGACCTTCGTAATAGATGTATGGATCGGCTCCCATGTCAGCGACGACAATCCAATCGGCATTCCAGTCCGGAAAACGTTTTGAGGTGGTCGGGTGGAACCGATAACCTCTTTGATGCTCCCACAGTCTCGCGAGGGACGGCATGAACGTCGGATTGCCATACCCGCCAATGGTGATGTCATTTGGACCAACGTCTCGATAGAACGCAACCAAAGGCTCGGGAAGCGGAAAGTCACCCGACCATGCAGATTGGTCCTGACCCTCACACTTCCCGTGCTCTGTCAATAGACGAGAGGCTAACGATGCGTCCAGAACTTCCTCGCGTAACGTCATGAATCAATCGGCGCGATGGGTCTCGAATTCACGACATACCCGAGTCTGGCGAGTAGCCGTTCTTCATTAGGTTAGAGTTTATGTCCCGAGGTGGCACTGATCTCTCGCGGTACCGTCGATATTCCTAAACTTGCAGCATCGACGTCCGCCATCTCTCGGACTCGGATTATTCGAATCACGGCAACGATCCCGATCATCGTACCCGATATGTGATTCCGTCAAAGTCACTCTCGTAGGTGAGAACCTCCGCATCGACCAACTCGTTCAGCGTTCGATACACGGTCGCGATCGTCAACGGCCGAGCATTTTCGAAGCTCCTCGCGAGTGAGTGAATCTGCTCTGCCGTAAACTCTCCGTCCATCGAGACGCAAAGGCGAGCAACCATTCGACGATAGAAAGTTATCCGAAGACTGCGTCGCTCCAGATAGTCGTAGAACAAGGAAATAAATCCGTCGAAGTCTGACATGAATCGCGTTCAGGAGGTCTCCGACCAAAAGACTTTGATGCTCGGTTCGACGCGACCGATCTTTCGTTTCCATCACCCCCGCTCGACGAGTATCGACCGGTTCGGCGTTCACGGACCGGTCGTTTCGCCTTTTCCATCAACGGTGGGCGCGACGACGGTACCGTCCATCAAGACAACGATCCGTATCGTCGGCGAGCTACCGCGACCATTTTCCGGGTAGTGCATGTACTTGGCAACCCAATACCAACGATCACGGGTGACTTCCTCATCCGGACTGCCCGCGTCCGCCGGAATCAGATCAAGCGACGAGAGCATCCAGGTATGATTCTCCCGGTCAACCTTCACTCGTTCGAATGCGGGTTGGGCCAGGCGAAGAGCAAGCCCGGGACCAACCGCCGGTTCACCCCGCTTTCGGTTCCAAGCGGGCGTGTTAATCAGCTGTTGCTCGGGAACGTTTGCGATCAGTCGACGTCCCCAAAACTCGCTGTACCAACCAACATCGGAACGAGCGATTGCTACCGATGCGATGAACAGAATAGTGAAGCCAAGAAGTAGACGTCGTTTCATCTAAAGACCATCGTGATTGCTGTCTTCCGCAGTCCCTTCGCGTCTCTTGGTGGGTGAAGCAAGAAGTAGTGCCACCATACTTGCGATCCATAGATAGTAACCTGGCAGGTAGGCTGTAATGACCCATTCCGTCCCAGCCGGACCACCGCCCGCCGCCGTCGTGCGATACATGAGGAATGAGAGGGCGAATGCAATCGCAAAACATGGCATCAGCGCGAGCAATGCCGCTTGCCCTTCATTACATGGATTCTTGCGAGACGCTAAGATTCCAGCACAAGCACACAAGTAAAGCGGGTTCGCAAACCACGCAAACTCGAACGAAAGCACGCCCATCCATCCGATCAGTAGCAGACTTCCACCGTAAACGGTGCCAACCGAGTCAACCCCCAAAACGGTCTCCTGCTGACCATAAGAATAGCAGGGCATTGTGAGGCTTGCGATGTAAATCGCGACGCTAATGCCGAGGGCAATGCTGCGCAAGAAATCAATTCCGAATTTCGAACGTATCGATCGTGGCGTCGCGGCGAACATCATCGAGCACGGACGATGGATGACAAAGACTGGAAAACATTGGCCCCCGCGACTCGGGCGGGTAGGAGTTTCGGTCCGTAGGTTACGGTCTCTGTTGGAAGACTGCCACCGAGGAGCTCGCTGTCGTGTCACAGCATCGTCACCCCGTCGCACCGAGTTACGGCGACTTTTTGAACCAGGCACGCGGTCTAAACGCGAGGACGTACCGGCACGTAT
>JBCBLJ010000970.1:0-2829 GCA_038520195.1 Planctomycetota bacterium | reverse complement strand
CGCTGCCAGGCGGTCCGCAGCGATGGACGAGAACAAGAATGCGAGAGCCGCCTGGCAGCGCAAGGAATTGTCATTCAGGATGAGGTCGTCGCTTTCAAGGTACTCAACCTCGGGAGCCCGGTGACTTCACTCGACATTTCCGAAGACGGCCGGTATCTGGCTGTCACACACCAAGGCGATGATTCCGTTACCGTTTTTGATTTTGCACTCAAAAAGGCCGTGGCGACGATCAAGACCTCTTCTCCGAGGTCGGTTCTTTGGCGGAACGGAAGTCTGATCGTCGCCAACCAACTCGAGGGAAAGATCAGCGTCTTTGAGCAGGCCCGCGACTGGAAAAAGACGAGCGAGGTCCTGCTTCCGAAGCCGGGTATCAAACATCTCTCGGCTCCACGCGGCCGTGCGTTTCGCCAAGAATTGATCGCAACCTGTCATGGGGACGGAGTGTCCGCCTCCTACCAAGACAGCGTCATCTTCGTACTTAATGTACGCAGCAAGGCCTTCAAACCGATCTCGAAATCGGCTTTGGCGTCCGTCAGCTACGATGGAAAACTGCTCTTAACGCAAGAGTCGTTCAACCTAAGCCCATCGGGTGGCATCTCGGCGTTTCAGTACAGCGAATACGTTCGCAACAATTCCAACGCACGGAAGCTTTTCGGGGGTGGCGTTTCACAAACACCCTACGTCTATCAGGTCGCGCCGGGAGGCTACTGGTTCAGCCGCAACATGGTTTTTGGCGGCGCGCCGCTGAAACCGATTGGCGGAGAACTCAACGATCTGATTCTTGCTGACACCAATCAGAAAATCGTCTACGCCCTCAACAAGGACACGATCAACGCGCACCAACTCGGCGGGTCGGTCGATCACGTCAGTGCGCGTCGCGTGACGTTTCCCGAGGGCTACCGTCAACCGAAGAATCTATTCAACCCCTGGGGCCACCGATCGTATCTGCTCGACCAGCCAGTCGCGGTGACGCACGGTGATCGTCTCTACCTGGTGTTCCGCCCCGCGGCCGGAGGCGTTCTGTTGTTCGCGGAGACATCGGCGTTTGAAGCGGCCGGTGAACCGCTCGAAGCAGCTATCGCGAAAGACAAGGGGAAAGCACCAGCCGGAGTTCCAGCGCCGAAACGCATCGCGGCTGGAGGCGTGCTACCCGTGCCCAGCGCCGAAGAGCGTCAAGAACGAAAGACGGAAATCGAGAAGCTGTTCGATGTCAGCGGTGCGACGACCAAGAGGGAAAAACTTGAACTGGCGAACAAGTTGCTTCAAACCGGCATCGAGACCAGCGACGACCCGGTCGGCATGTTTGTGCTGATCAATCTGGCTCGCGCGAAGGCGGAAGAAGCCGGCAACATCGAGATGGCGTGGAAATCAATCGATGCGATGGCCAGCGTGTTTCAATTCGACGCGTTCGCGATCCGCGGGATCTCCATCCGGCAGACCGCGAGAGCGAAATCGCTCACGAAGACCGAACGAAAAGCCATCGTCGACCGGGGTGAATCATGGATCGACGAGCAATTGGCAACCGATCGATACGCCAGTGCCATCGAAATCATGGGGCTGATGGAGCGCATCGGAACCGGCTTTCGCGACACGCGTCTCGTCGATCGTATGAGCGAGCGCAAACAACAGACCCAAAGCCTTGCGACCGAGCATGCCAATTACCTGCAGGCGGTCAAAACCTTGCAATCGGAGCCCGACAATCCGGATCAACTCACCACGTCGGGTCGCTTTCTCGTGTTCCGAAAACAGCGGTGGCGACAGGGGTTCGAGTCCTTGGCCAAGGGCGGAGACAAGGCATTGGCAGAAATCGCAACGATGGAACTCGCAAGTTCGAGTGATGCCAAAGAACGCTTTCAGCTCGCGGAGAGTTGGCTGAATTTCTTACGGGACAATCCCGACCCGGCCGTGGCGCGTATCGGACTCGGCAGAGCCGCATCGCTGCTAAAGCTTGCCATGCCCGGTCTGACGGGGCTCTCCAAGGTAAAAGCCACTCGGGAACTCGCGTCGATCGAGGCGAAAAAGGTCGCACTCCTTGAGATCGACTTGGAAGCCGAACCGATCGAACCTGCGCCCGACGCACCGAAAGTGCCCGCCCCGAAGCAGGTCACGGAGCCTTCCACGAGTCAACGAATGCCGGTCCTGAATGGCGAGGTTCGCGATGCCCGGTGGAGCCCCGCGCAAACGTACGACCTGCTGGAAATGGTGCAAACGCCGCGCGATCAGGTGAACGGCGTTTGGTCGATGAGCGGCGGTGTCCTGGTTTCTCCCACGGGCAAGTATCGTTCGCTCCGTCTTCCAATCGTTCCGCCCGACGAATATGACTTGGAGGTCGACGTCGAACCGGCGGGCAACGAACGCGATCTTCATCTTCTCGCCACCGCGCCCGGCGGGCACCGCTTCGTCGTGAATTTCAATGCCTACACAGACCGCCAATGGAATGGAATCGACTATGTCGATGGAAAGAATGCGACGGAAAACGAAACCGCGTTTCGTGGAGACGCGATTCGAACTGGGATGGTCAATCGGATCGTGCTGTCCGTCCGTCGAGACGGGATCCGGGTTCGGGTGAATGACCGATCGATCATCCATTATCGCGGTGCGTTTAGCCGCCTGACGTCCCAAGCCGAGTTCGAGGATCCCGATCGGTCGACCCTATTGCTCGGTGCGATGGACACCGTCGCGAAGTATCACCGGGTGACTTTGAAGACGCTTACTGCTTCTCGTTCGATTGAGCCAAGGCCGAAAGAGACGCGACCCAACACGACGATTTGGCATGACTCGCGAGCTGTTTTGTCGGGTGTCGAGGTTTCTTCGCCGACGGTGCACTTG
>JBCBLJ010001060.1:0-2293 GCA_038520195.1 Planctomycetota bacterium | reverse complement strand
ATCTCCATTCGCTGCTTGAAGCGGAACGCGACGACGGAAGTGCTTCACAAGATTCGGACGCTCGAACCCCGATCGAGTTTTCATTGGTCGCCATCTGGAAGGAGGTGCTCGTCCAAAAGCAAGTCACCGTCGATGATGACTTTTTCTGGCTGGGCGGTTCTTCGCTCGACGCGATGACGATGTCGGATCGGGCCGCCGAGCTTGGACTGCGTTTCTCGATCCAAGATGTCTTTCGACATCCGACGATTCGGGAACTTGCGGGATGGTTGGAGAGGGAACCGCGACAGACGATTGACGCTGCCAAGCAAACGACTCCCTCTTCGTTGACACCCCGACAAACCACCCTTTGGTACCTTCAGAAGTCGCAGCCGCAATCGTGCGCCTATCACTTTCAGCTTCGCTGTTCCGTCAACGTGCAGTTAGATCCGCGGCGAGTATCGCGTGCTTTGACCGAACTCTCACGACGCCATCCGACGCTGCGGTCAACCATCCGAGACGAGAATGGAGTGCCAAAGCTGTTCGTTCATCCAGATTCGATCGTCTCGCTTCGTGAGACATCGTCGCTCGATAACCCGGACAATCTGGAAGAGGACATTTTGGAGGAGGGCCGGCGTCCATTTGATCTGACGCGGGAACCGGCATGGCGTGTGCGATGGATCAATTCGGACGCCACTGGTGAGCTTGTCTGGACGTTTCATCACATCGGGTTTGATGAAGCTTCCATCGCGACGCTGCTTCGCGAATTTGGGCAGCTCTATCGGGGCGAGTCTCTCTCGGATGTCATCGCGTTGCCGAAACCCGCGAAAGAGTCGGGCGACGTCTCGAAGACTTGGTGGGAATCCAAATTGGTCGACGTGAGCGTGAGCGTCGATCTGCCAGTGGATCGGAGAGGCAGAAAGGTTTCCGAAGCCGGTTCGACGCATCGTTTTTCGATTTCGGCGGATGTTGCCGCCGATCTTCGTCGCGTTGCTTCGAACGCCCGCGTCTCTTTGAGCAATCTCCTCTTGGCCGCTTATGGAGTCTTGCTGAGAAAGTACTCGGGCGCGACTTCGTTCACGATCGGCGTCCCGGTGAGCCGTCGTGGCAACACGCAATCCATCGGCTACGAAATCGATGGCTTGCCGTTTGTGTTTGATCGCGATGGCACCGGTTCGTTCCGCGAGTTGGCCGAAAGCGTGCATCATGACTTCACGACGATGCTTGAACACAGTGAGGTGAGCGTTGAATCACTGCAGCGCGAGCATGGTTCACTGTTCAACGTCATGTTTGTCGCCCAGCAACCATTTCCGGTGATCACACTGGGTGAAGACCTGCGGCTTGCGCCGGAGATTTCTGATCTGGGCGCCGCCAAATTCGATTGGACACTGTTTGTTCGTGACGGTGACGGGGCCATCGATTGTTCGCTGGAGTATCGGACGGACTTGTTCGACAAATCAACGGTCGAACGGTTCGGTCGGCACTGGGAGTCGCTTCTTCGGGCCGTTGCCGATTCCCCTGACACTCGGGTTTCGGAGCTCGAGTTTCGAGGCACCGAGGACCGAGAGGCCGCAAAGCGTTTGCGTGGCGATTTGGTTTCGCTGCCCCAGGGACGGAATTGTGTCTCTGAGGAACTTAAAAATATTGCGTCAAAGAATCCGAACGACATCGCCGTTTTCCATGGAAGCGATTCGTGGACCTACGCGGCGTTGGATGAAGCGGCGAGCGGCGTCGCCAGTGCGCTCGCCGAAGTCGCCGTCGGTGACGGCACACCGGTCGCTGTGGCTTGTGACCGATCAACGGAAATGGTCGCCGCGATTTTCGGTGTCTTGAAGGCCGGTGGCGCGTACGTTCCGATCGATCCGTTGCTTCCCGCGCAACGCTTTGAATCTTTGATGAATCAAGTCGGGGCATCGATCATCCTCAGTTGTGCCGCGAACACCGAACGCATGTCGCGTTCGACCCATCAGGTGCTTGAAGTTGCCAAGCAGACGCGCGTCGGGAGTGAACCCGCCGTAGGTCAAAGCCGCGAGTCACTGGCGTATGTCCTGCACACTTCAGGCTCAACCGGTGCACCGAAAGGGGTTGAAGTCACGCGCGGGGCACTGATCGACTCGACCGCTGCGCGAAGTGTCTTTTACGAAGCCAATCCCGAGCGGTTTTTGATGGTGTCTCCCGTCTGGTTCGATAGTTCGGTTGCAGGCTTGTTTTGGACGCTCAGTACGGGCGGGTCGTTGGTGATCCCAGAAGAGGGTGACTTGGGTGATGTCGCTCGATTGGCAGATCTGATCGAGCGTCGTCAAGTGACCGATACACT
>JBCBLJ010000320.1:0-8632 GCA_038520195.1 Planctomycetota bacterium | reverse complement strand
GGGCCGAACACCGGCACCTTGAGCTTAAATGTATCCCACTTCGCCGAACAGCAAATGGAGAACAAGGCCAAGGTAAAGTCGGCCACCTTTTACCCCAAGATCGTGTTCGCCACGATCGTGCTCGTTCCGATTCGATGATAGAACCGCGCATGGTTGCCGTAGATACCGAACTTGCCGCCGATGTTCAGCAACAGTCGCTGGCCCAAGCAGTAGCTCCAAATCCCACCAAACTGGTAACCGTAGAGATTGTTCTCGGTCTCCATGTTGACGTACAAGTCGGTGCCCGAGTAACCCCCGACGCCGTCGACGTCGCCGATGAACTCGAGTTCGTCTTCGAGCTGGAACCAGCGAAAGCCCTGCAGCATCGTGAATCGTGATCGTCCGCCGCATGCGCGAGCTAATGGGCCGATGGCATTGCCATAATCACCATGCTTGCAGGGTCCGCCGAAGACGCTTCCGGGATTGCACGAACCGAGCCGACGAGCACCCATCAAACCGAAGTTGGCGAGATTGATCTCGACGCCCTGCACGCGAAGGTCACGCGAAGATCGAATGCGAGTCGCGTTGGTGTCAAAGTCGTCGTACACGGTAGCGACACCGCCGCCACGATCAATTTCAACGGTCTGAAGAACCGGCAACGTCAAACGAAGACCGCCACCGCCATCAAACGCGTCGCGGGATTCGCGATCGGGATCGAAGAATAGGTAGCCAACATCGATGCCCCACTGACCGCAGCCAAAGTAGCGACCGACATGGGCATCAAAGCCCAACGCCGCGCCGGGGTTGATATCCCCTTCGTAAACCATGCCGTTACCGGCATCGTCGGCAACGAACACGCGATTGTTGTTGTTTTCGACGTTCCAAAACAACAAGTTGAAGCTGCCAAAGTACGGCGAGATGGGAACGGGGCCGCGTGACGCGGGCGCATAACTTCCCGGTGTGCAGCTGCCCTCCCAGGTCGCCGAAGTCGCCGCCGCGTAAGGACTTGCCGGGCCGCAGCTATTGCAAGACGAAGACATCGGTGCCGGCATCGATGCATGAGGCACAGTTGCATGTGGCGCATGCGAATGAGGCACAGCTGCATGAGGTGCATGTGAATGATGCTCATGAGCCATCGGCGCTTGCCTCGGTTGCATCACCGGCTCGGGCAAAAACGCCTCCGATTCCAGCCGAGCGTCACCGGGCGGGATCAACTCCTCCGCCGCCTGATCCAAATCGTCGTACACCGATACTTGGCGCAGCACCGGTGCCTTCGCACGTGTCTTGGTTCGAAAGTTGTTCCACTTCGCGGGAGACTTGTACGGCTCGTCGGCATGCCCGACGGCTCCAAGACCGCAGAAGCTCATTCCGGCCGCGATGGCGAATGATCGCAGAATTTGAGTTCTCACTTTGTCACTCCTTCTTGTCGTCGCGTCCTTTTCAACGTCGCGGTATCGGTCGTTCGCACCGCTGCATCGTGCTTTTGGGAGAAACTCGACGGAGATGAATGATGGATTGGAAGGTAACGGACTCACTCTGCTCGACAGGTGAGAGTCCACATCGGAGGGATCGACGAATGTTAAAAGCTGTCAAAGACAGTTCTGGAAATTGGCCCAAAGCAATCCGAATCATAGGAGCACAATCGCGGCGAACCGAATCACCGTGTTGATCAGCATCACAGGCATCGGCGCAAAGAGAGCGCACGTGCCTTTGCGAAGGCGCACCTACCGCGATGCGTGGGCAGCTGACAGAAGTCGCACTAACTCGGGAGTGCTAGAGAGTGACGGGGTCGAAGAGCTTGTCGATGCGACCGGTGCTATCGGCAAAGCTTTCCAATGGAACCCCGACGTGGTTCAACAACGTCAAGTGCAAGTTAGAAAGCGGTTCCGGCTCGCGGTAACGAAGGTGACGACCGCCGCGGAGGTTTCCGGCCGCTCCGCCGGCAACCAAGATTGGCAAATTGGTGTGGTCGTGGGCATCGGGGTCGCCCATGCCGCTTCCATACAGGAACAGCGAATGGTCGAGCATCGTCCCGTCGCCCTCGGGTATCGCCGCGAGTGAGTCAAGAAACTCCGCAAAGAGCGAGACGTGAAATTGATTGATCTTGGCGACCTTCTTCAGCTTTTCCGGATTGCCGCCGTGGTGCGTGGTCGGATGATGCGGCTCGGGAACGCCGATTTCCGGATACGTTCGCGTGCTAGCTTCGCGCGCAAGCTGAAAGCTTGAAACACGAGTGATGTCTCCTCGAAAGGCCAACACTTGCAACTGGAACATCAACCGTGCGTGATCCGCGTAGGCTGCTGGAACGCCGACCGGGCGATCCAAATCCGGAAGCGGATTGTCACGGCTGGATCGCTCCGCTGATTCGATTCGTCGCTCGACTTCGCGGATACTCGTCAAGTACTCGTCGACGCGGTTACGGTCGGCGGCTCCAAGCTCGCGCTGCAACCGCTGCAACTCCTCATCGATCGAATCCAAAAGACTCGCGCGACGACGCAGTGCCGCGAGACGCTCGTTTGCGGTCCCGCCTTCTCCGAAGAGCATCTCGAATACCAGACGCGGGTGCGATTCCGCCGGCAGCGGCGTTGTCGGCGAAGACCACGAAAGATTGTTCTGATAAACGCAGGCGTAGCCATTATCACATTGTCCCACGGTGTTGGACGAATCCATCGCCAATTCAAGCGAAGCCAACGGCGACTGGGCCCCAAGGCGCTTCGCCGCGATCTGATCTACGGTCGTACCGAGGTAATAATCCGTACTCTCGGTCAACTTTGCGCGGGCGGCACTCAAGAATGCGGAGTTGCTTGTCGCGTGCGAACCGGGATACGCATTTTGAAGATCCATTCCGGTCATCACGATCAGCTGATCCTTGACGGACGAAAGCGATCGCAGGCTGCTCGGTAGCTCACCGAGCTGGCCGTCACCCTCGGGTGTCCAACCTTGCGGATTGAAGCCCATCGGAATGTAGACGTAGCCGATGCGCCGAATCGGCGGAGTCTTCGTGTCCGCGGTCGTCGCCGAGGCGGACGCCGTCATCGCGTCCAAAAATGGCAACGAAATCGCAGCCCCCGCCCCTCGAAGGACCGTCCGTCGCGAAAGGACTTTACGAAGAAAATGCATCGACCCGCCTCTAGGCAAATGAAAACTGTCTCACAGACCAAGTATACCACGTACGAGCCATCCATCCTGGGAACGTCGTGCAGCTCACCGTAGCGTCGATTCGATCGTACCGCCGCCGATCAGCGTGCGGTGCGATGCGTAAAGGGTTTGCTGCGGGTGATGCCGACAATAAGGTCTGAAAAGCGGTACCCGTTTGCGGCGGCGTTGGCAACGATCCGCCGCACTTCGGGACCATCGGCATGCGTCACCGGTCGGCCGAGTGCGTAGGTCATTAGTTTTTTGACCAATGCTGTCACAAACAACTCCGGTCGTCGCAAAATGCCCGCCTCGAGCTGCCCCACACCCTCGACGACTTGGCCGTCTGGCAATCGTCCCGCGGCATCGACGGGTTCGCCTTCGATGGTCGCACGCCAACGTCCTACGGCGTCGTATTGATCGAGCGCAAAACCGACCGGGTCGATCAGGTCGTGGCAGCTGGCGCATGCATCATCCTCACGATGCTTTGCCAACATCTCGCGGAACGATGAAGCCACGTGAGGGCCCTTCGCCTCGATCGTCGGCACGTTGGGCGGTGGCGGAGGAGGCGGGGTCCCGAGAATGTTCTCCAGTACCCACGCGCCGCGAATCGTCGGCGAAGTCCGCGTCGCATAGGACGTCGCCATCAGCACACTTCCATGACGCAGCAAACCGCCGCGTTTCCATTCCGGACGGAGTTCCACCTTGCGAAAATGGCTGCCCACGATGTTGGGGATGCCGTAATGAATGGCGAGCCGTTCGTTGAGGAAAGTGTGCTCGCAACGAATCAACTCCAGCACGCTTGCATCACGCTCGATCACATCGGCCACGAGATGCTTTGTCTCGCTCGCGAACGCTTCACGCAGGTTGTTGTCGAAACTTGGGAACTGCCGTAGATCCGGTGTGATCGTTGGAAGATTGCGGAGATAGAGCCATTGGTCGGCAAAACTGTCGACCAGTGAACGGCGACGTTTGTCGGCAATCATCCGGCGAGTCTGCGATTCCAGATCGGCTACCTCCAAAAGACTCTGGTCGCTCGCCACTGCAAGTAACTCTTCGTCCGGCAAACTGCGCCAAAGAAACGACGCCATGCGAGAGGCGAGTTCATTGCTCGGCAGTGCGTAGAGTTCGCCGGGATCGGTGTCATTCGGCTGTCGGTGAGCGTGCAGCAGAAAGTTTGGATTGACAAGGACCATCGTCAAACCGGCTTCGATCCCGACCAAGAATCGCTGTTGCTGTGTCAGCGACTCGTCCGCCTTTGCGATTCCCAAGTCGAAGAATCGTCTAGCGGTTACAAAATCCGCTTCATCCACCTCTCTCCGAAACGCCTTGCGGATCAAAGGCATGAGCACCCGCCGCGCGGCTTGAACGGGTTCCTCATCGTCTCGTAGACGTAGCTCAAGGTTGCCACGAATGAGCCCCGAAGACGTGGCGTTGCTAAACGGTCCCACGACCGACACCTCGTGTAGCGCGGGCGTTTGCCGAGGATGCCGGTGCCGGTTGTAACTGGCGTCGAAAGGCTGACGCTTGATTTCGCGAATCGCGCTCGACTTTTCGACAAACGTGACCCCAACCTGATGTGCCCCCTGAGGGACGCGCAGTCGAATGTTTAGGTCCCGATCGATCGTGGAGTAGTCCTTGCCGCCGCGTGGCGGCTTGATGGAAAAACGATGCACGCGTTTGCGGTCGATAAGGATGTCCAAGTCATGAGGCTCGTTGAGCCCTTCGACTTTTTCGTCGCGGTCTCTTGTCAGCCGCACCTGAAATTCGTACTCGCCGTCACGAAGGAAATGATGCTCGAATACCATTCCACCCCGCGTACCGAAAGGCAAACCCTCGACGTGATGCTCCTGCGACTGATCGGCGGGGACTCGGATCGTGAGGCCACCGGGCCGACTTCCGGGTGTCCCGACGGCGGCGCGACTGACACGTTGAGCGGCGGTTAGGTAGCGTTCCAACAGCAATGGTGAAACGGTGTCGACGGTGATGTTGTCGAATCCGTCACTTGATGGGTCCGGCGGCAAGAGTGAGATGATGTCGAGATCGATGCCGAGCAGATCGCGGACCGAATTCTGATACTCCGTTCGTGTCATCCGACGAAGCGCGGCCGACTCACCTGCAAACGGTTTCTCTTTCGCATGCTGGTCCAACACGGCGCGCAGAGCGCTCACGGCAGCGTCAAATTCAGCCTCTTCAATCGAGTGTTCCCCAGGCGGCGGCATTTGGCGACTCACGACGCGCAACAGCGCCTTTTCCCAATGCTCGGCGGCGACTGCCAACGGTTGCGCGTCGATCTCAGACAGGTCGAATCCGCGCGGTGAGTCCGCTCCGTCGTGACAATCCAGACAATGATCTCGAACGAAACGGTTCACCACCGAGATTGGGTTCGGGTCGACAGCATCCGACTGTGCCTTCGCCAGCCCTACGGCGGTCGCTATAAGAAGAGAGAGAATAGATAGCCGGATTAACATTGCTTTGTGGGGTCGGGGTGCGTCGAGCGATCCGTCAGCATACTCGATCTAGCCGCTTCCTCGCGGTAAAACGCGAGCGTACGCAGGCACTTTTGACGTCTCGATATCGGTTCTTCGTGCGTTGACGCCATGATCTCTCCGGCAATCGATTGAGTTCGGACGCGACCTCGAGATGGCATCGACTCGCACCCTCGTGAAGCGTCGACTCAAGAACATGCTTTTTCATTCGCTTCGAACACACGCTCGGCTTCGCCCCAACGCTCCGGCGCTATTGCTTTCGTCGCGAGCCAACATGACGACAGGCGAAGATGTCCTCTCGTGGGCTCAGTTGCTTGATCGTGTGAACGCTTGCGCGAGGCGAATCGCATTGGAAACGAGTCATGTGCCGCGACCTTGCGTCTCGCACGTCGTTGACAACACCTGGCGGGACATCGTGCTCAGCCTTGCTTGCCAATCCGTCGGCATCACGGAGGCTCCCATCGATTGCGGCGGCGGCGAAGAGTACACGTTGTCTTGCCGGCGGCAACTGGGAGCTTGCCATGAACTTGATGAAGTCTGGGTGGATGAAAACGAAAAGCGATCCATCGTTGAAACCACTGGAGACTCTCGGCCCTCGGAGACCGATGTGTCGCCAGATGCGGACGCATTGATTCTCTGGACGGGAGGAACGACCGGTGAATCCAAAGGTGTCGTGCTTTCGCACAAAAGCTTGTTTCAAAATGCGGCGGCGAAGTTGGCGGCGGTTCCCCAGTCGTCCGATGCGTTTCGCTTGACGCTGCTTTCGATCTCCCACGGTTACGCTCGCACGAGCGATCTTGGCACTTGGTTGCTGTCGGGCTGTCGGTTGGCGATCGGCCGTGGGCTGACTGGCTGGGATGATTTCGCGTCGCTGCGACCGACCATGGTCAATGCAGTCCCGAGCCTAGCGGAACGATTGTTTGACTCCGATCCTGACAGTTTGGAACTGATCGGGTGTGGCGGAGCGGCAATGAGCGACGAAGCGTTTCATGCTTGGACCCGCCGGGGCACCCGCGTGATTCAGGGATACGGTTTGACCGAGACTGGACCGGTCATCTGCAGTCAAACTCCGAGTACATCGCTTCCGCACCGTGTCGGAGGCTTTGTCGATGGATGGGAGAAGCGTCTTGAACGGTCGCGTTTGTTGGTACGTGGGCCGTGCCTCATGTCGCGGTACCTCAACAACGAGGCCGCGACCGACGAAGCGATCGACTGCGACGGATGGTTCGATACGGGAGACCTGGTGCGGTGGGACGAAAAATCGGGTCAGCTTGAGATTCTCGGTCGAGTCGGCGATCGCATCACACTGTCCAATGGATACAACGTCGACCCGGTACCGATCGAGAACCGATACACGTCGCTTCATGAGGTGCGAACCGCCGTGGTCACCCTTGCCTCGGATGCGAGGCACGTCGAGTTGTGGATCGAATGGAAACGAGGGCAGCGTGCGGACTTGGCGGCGGTGACGAAAACGCTTGCGCGCTGGCAACAGCCGAGGGTGCTACATGAGTTTTCGCTCCCCGACGAATTCCGCCAGGCATGGACGAATCGAAAAGGTGCGCTCAGACGACGAGCGCTAATCGCCTGGCTCTCCGAAACACGAAACCGACACGCCTGAGCCGAATGACGCGACGGCGCGTCCGATCAACTCGAAAAACCGATGAGGACACCTGCGAGCGATCGATTCGCATCATGGCTCCGATTTCCGGTTCGGTGTGAGAACGGCGGTGAGAGTCGTTTTCGCCGCAGCCCTGTGTGGTCGCGAACGTGCCCCCGGTTTCGCGCATCGCTGGGACAAAGCTAAACTGTCTCTTCGGCGGGCACATCGTCCGTTCCGAACGCTTATCGGTCCCGAACCTCGGTCGTTATCCATGGCTGTCGACAACAAGACTCCGCTCTCGAGCGACCTGCTACGTCGCCTTCATTCTCTTCAGACGCAGGTCGCGGAACTGGAAGGCCAGCTGAACCGCGGGCCGAGGCAAATCAAGGCGGGTGAAGCGTTGATCGCGCAGGCGACCCAAAAACTTGAGACGGCGCGGCAGGATGTGAAGACGGCGACGATGGCCTGCGACGAAAAGCAACTTCAACTCAACGGACGCGAGGATCGCATCGAGGATCTCAAGGCGAAACTCAACACTGCTTCGAGCAACAAGGAATTCGACCTCCTCAAAGAACAGATCGCGGCCGATCAACAGGCCAACAGTGTTCAGAGCGACGAGATCCTCGAGGGCCTTGAACGGATCGACCAGCTCCAAGCGGATGTCAAAGCCGCCGACAAAGAGTTGTCTGAAATCACAAAAGAGCAACAAGATCGAGCCGCGTCCATCGAAGGAAGAATGGAGGTCGTTTCGGCGGACCTGGATCACGTTCGCGTTGAGCTGGAGAAACACGAGAAAGAGATCCCGGTCAGCATCCGGGGCGACTACCGGCGGTTGTATGACGGCAGGGGCCCCGAATCGCTCGCTCCCGTCGAAGAAGGCTGCTGCGGCGGCTGCAATCAAACACTCACCACACAAATGGTCGATCGAATCCGTCTTCAGATGCTCGTCACCTGTCCCTCGTGCTCGGCGTGGCTGTACGAAGCATGACGTTTCTGCTCGGCATCGTCGGCAGTCCCGCTGGAGGCAAGTCCACCGTTGCCAAGACGTTGTCGGACTGGGGCGCGACCTGGATCAATGCCGATGCGATCGCCCGCGAGTGTCTCGGCCTCCCCGAAGTGATCGCTGATTTAGTCGATCGCTTCAGCGACACAATCCTCGACGCCGGCGGCAGTGTCCAGCGAAGTGAATTGGCAAAGCAAGTTTTTGGCCGAGATGCCGCCAGTCGTTCGGCGTTGGCGGATCTGGAAGCGATCATTCATCCGCGTGTCCGCGCGATCATCCGAGAACAAATCGAGGCGGCGGCCCAAGCCCGATCCGCGGTCACACTGCTCGATGTGCCACTGCTTTTCGAATCGGGTTGGGACCAAAGCTGTGATTCGATCTGGTGCATTGATGCGTCGTTTGAGATTCGTGCGCGGCGAGCCGAAT
>JBCBLJ010000091.1:0-15837 GCA_038520195.1 Planctomycetota bacterium | reverse complement strand
CTGTTCGGTCGGTGTCATCGGCCTGGGCTATGTCGGGCTACCGCTGATCGATGCGTTCACCAATGCGGGCTTTCATTGCATCGGCTTTGATGTCGATTCGAAGAAAGTCGACGCATTGTTGGCGGGGAAGAGCTACATCAAACACATCGGCGACGACAAGATTCAAGCTTGGCTATCGAAGGAGTTGTTCGATGCGACGCACGACATGTCGCGTCTTTCTGAACCGGACGTGCTGTTAATTTGCGTGCCGACGCCGTTGGATTCTGCCCGGGACCCCGACTTGAAGTACGTCGAGGGCACCTGCCACGCGATCGCCAAGGTGCTTCGGCGCGGGCAAATGGTAGTGCTGGAGAGTACGACTTATCCAACCACCACGCGCGACGTGATGGTACCGATTCTCGAATCGAATGGACTGTCCTCGGAACGTGACTTCTTTGTTTCCTACAGCCCCGAGCGTGAAGACCCCGGCAACCCCGACTTCTCCGCGGCGGGCATCCCCAAAGTCGTCGGCGCGATCAACGAAGACAGCCTCGCTTGCGCCAAAGCACTCTATGAATGCGCGGTCGCCGGCGTCGTCCCCGTCAGTAGCTGCGAAGTTGCCGAAGCGGCGAAGGTTCTCGAAAACATCTATCGCGCCGTCAACATCGCGCTCGTCAACGAGCTGAAAGTCTTGTTCGATGAGATGGACATTGACGTTTGGGAAGTGATCAACGCGGCGAAGACCAAGCCGTTCGGATTCCACGCGTTCGACCCAGGACCCGGTCTCGGCGGTCACTGCATCCCGATCGATCCGTTTTACCTTTCCTGGCTCGCACGCAAACAGGGTAGTAACGCTCGATTCATCGAGCTGGCGGGCGAAGTCAATCGAGCGATGCCACAGTACGTCGTTTCGCGGACCGGTGAGTTCCTCAACGAGCAAGCCAAGCCCATTCGCGGAAGCAAAATCTGTCTGCTCGGCGTGGCGTACAAACGCGATGTGGACGATCCCCGTGAGAGCCCCTCCTTCGAGCTGCTGGAACTGTTGCTCGAACTCGGTGCCGACCTGACTTACAGTGACCCACACGTTCCGTCGCTGCCATCGATGCGACACTACAATTTGCCCGCAATGACGAGCCAAACGCTGACGCCGGAATTCCTGGAGTCACAGGATGCGGTCGTCATCGCCACCGATCACACCGCATTCGACTACGAGCAGATTGTTCGCGAGTCGAGTTTGGTGATCGACACCCGAAACGCAACGGCGGGCGTGAATGATGGTCGCGAGAAGATCCGAAAGTGTTGATGGCGCAACGTCGCCTCGGCTCCACACATCATGACAAGATCAGTTCGTACTCGTAGTCCGATCCATGCGCAAGTGAGCAGCATCGCCCAAACACAGGCGGGTTTGGCGATGCGCGATTCAGAGTCTTTTTCACAACGCACCACGGTGCCATGATTCGGTGAAGGTTCTCGTCGTCGAACCGTATTTCGGTGGCAGTCACCGTGCGTTCATCGAATCGCTTTGTCGTCATAGCCAGCACCAATTCTCGCTTGCCACGCTGCCGGCGCGGCACTGGAAATGGCGGATGCGTTCTTCTCCGCTCGCCATTCTTGAAGCGGTCAAAGCATCGATCGATGAACACGGGATCCCCGATGGCGTGCTCTGCACCGATATGCTCGACCTGCCGACGTGGCTCGGCTTGATCGCTCGCTCGGCGGATTTTGCGGGGCTACTGGAGGTACCGGTTGTCGCCTATTTCCATGAGAATCAATGGGCGTATCCGACGGCTCCAGGTGCACGCGTTGACCATCACTACGGATACACGAATTTGCTGACCGCAATCGCGGCAGATGCGGTTTGGTTTAACTCCGAATTCAACCGCGCCACGTTCCTCGACGGTTCACGTCAATTCCTCGAACGAATGCCGGACGGAACTGCGTCGCATGACTTGGCGGCCGTGGCGGCGAAGAGCGTCGTGATTGCCCCCGGTTTCGAACCTTGCCCGATCGAACACGAGCCCCATGAAGGTCGACTGCGCATCGGCTGGGTCGGTCGATTCGAGCACGACAAACGCCCCGACCGCTTTTTGCAATTGCTCGAAGCCCTCCGGCGTCGAGACTTCGAATTCGAGTTGATTCTGTTGGGGCCGCGCGACGACTCACATGAGGTTCTCAATCAGATTCGAGCCAGCTTCGCGGATCGCATCCTCTTCGACGGCTTCGCCAATAGCCGTGACGAGTATTGGCGTTGGCTCAGTCAGATGGACGTCGTTGTTTCGACGGCGGATCACGAGTTTTTCGGCATCGCCATTTGTGAAGCGATCTCAGCCGGCGCCGTGCCAATGACTCCGAACGGCTTGAGTTACACCGAGTATGTGCCTGCGGAGTTGCGTTATGAATCGCTCGACGAAGCAGCGAGCAAGTTTTCGAAACTTCGAGATCCGCAGTCACGCCGAGATCGCTGGCAACAATGTCGACGATCAGTCGCCGGCTTCGAATCGACTCAGCTTGCATCTCGAATCGACACCGAACTCATTCAGCTCGTATCCTTGCTCGACCGATAGAAACCACTTCTGTTTCGTCCCAGAGCTACGGCTTTGGGGCTGTCACTTCGTTGGTCGATGATGCCACTACTTCGAGTGTCAACGTTTCGTCGGTCACGTCGATGACACGCAACGGTGAAGTGTCCCAAGTCCCCGGAGCGGAATCATCGCCGTTCTTAATCAATCGCCAATGATGTCGGTTGGCGACGCGGCGATCACCACGCATGAGCTTCCAATCCGCGATGCCCAACTCGCATTCTCCATCGGCGTCGGTATCGCCGGTGTGTCGGAACCAATTGGCTCCTATCGGTTGAAAGCCGATTCTTGCGTTGGGAACACGATTGCCGCCGGAATCCTGGAGTCTAACTAGCACTCGAGCTCGTCTTGGCACGTTGCAAGGGTCGAGCTGAATCTCTTTGGGGCCAAAACGCTTGATGATCAAGTGGTCGAAACGCGGATAGTCATAGTGTTCGTATAAATCGTGATCACGACCGAGCGACGTCAACTGGACGTTGCAACGTCCGGGCGCGACAGGCAGCGCAAACCGTCCATCCGCGTCCGTTTCGGTTCGCGATGAAAGTGGACTATCGAGGTTGTTTATGGCGACGGAAGCCCCTGCGACTGGCTTAACAGAGTCTTCCAGCAACACTCGCCCACGAACGGTGACGACCGGTGCGGTCTTGATCCGCAAGACTGTCTCCTGGTTGGTATGCACACTCCAGCCGCGCTCGAGCAGCGGCTGCAATGGCAACGACATGTCCCATCCCCTGAATCGTAGACTCCCACTGCCGATCGCGATCTCCGGAACAAAGAACTCACCGTTTTCGTCAAGTACAACGTTTGCCTGACCGCGTTGTTCGACGCCCTTGCCATACCACCCAGATGTCTCCAAGCTAACCGTGGTCCCCGCAACGAGCTCGACGTTCTCCATTTCCACGCGACCCCGAATGGACCCGATCCGGCCCAATCGAACCTCGTGTTGCTCGACACGCTTCGCCGGATCATCGGCGACCCTGAACTCTTGTGTGCCAAACGCCTCCGTTTTCACGCAAAACCGATCTACATCATCTGGGTGAATTTGATTGAGTGTGACCCAACCATCTCGATCAGTTTTCGAAGCAACGGAATCGAGAAGTTCTTCGGGAACTGACGTCCCGTCGGATTTGAGGCCAGGTGTCGAAAGAATACCGTCAGCGAACTGCTCGACCCGAATCCCGATGTGGTGCGGATACACAATTGCGTTTTCGCAAGGTGTTCCATCTGGACCAAGAACCCTGTATTTCACCGTCGCGGGCGCTGGGAGTCGAACCTCAATGTTTTTCAAATCGGCATGGTCCTCCATCAGTCTCTGGAGCTGAATTGCTTGAGCAGGATGCCCGGGTGAGTGGATCAGCAGTGTCCGCCAGTTAGTCAAATCCGCAAAACGAGGCGTTGGGACAGGAACTTCGAGCGAGAACTCGCCGTTCGCTGTGAAAGACTGGATCAGCGATGCAACTCCGCGCAGCCGGTCGAAACGCTGAACCACGAGTGTGACGTTACGCAGCCTTCGGCCTTGCGAATCCGCCACGTGACCGGAGAGTGTGAAGGTGTTCGCAGAGGCGTTTGAGTCCTTGTGCTTCGTGCGCGGGGCGCTTGCTTCCACCGCCGCTCGTTGCTGCTGCTGGGCTTTCGTCGGTTCGGTCTGCTGCGGTCCGGCGATGACGACGGCGCTAACCAATAATGGGACCAGTATCGCTGGAACGGATGAAGACACCGCCAATCCGTTGCTCACCGGCAGTCCCAGCAACCGCCGGACGCGACGACTGAGCGCGGACGAACCGCCGCCCGTCGCCGCGAGCGCGAGGAACGGAGCTCGACTCTGTTTCTTCAGCTCCGAGACATGCACCAACGCCTCCGCCAGGTCACATGGGTCGCTGCCCCAGCGAACCGCTAGGTCGTCGCAACAGTTTTCTCGCTCAATCGACAGACTGCGACTCAACCACCACACCGCCGGATGGAAGAAGAACAGAACTTCGATGACGCGCTGAACAATCTGAAGCCATGGGTCGCGGCGATGAAGGTGTGCAAGTTCGTGCAGCAGGATCATCTCCAATTCGTTCGGAGACAAATTGGTGAGTAGGCATGCTGGCAGCAAGATCGTTGGCTTCAAGACACCGACGATCACCGGCGTCGTGATTGTCGAACACCCGTAAACCAACGACTCCAGCCTGGTGTTGAGACTGGGGCACACGCGTCGAACGGTCTCTTGAATCGTCTCATCTTCGAGCGCGATCGCACCGCGGCGCAGACGCCGTGTAGCCGAAAGACCGATCATCAACCGCAAGGTCATTGCGGCGACGCCCAACAAGTAAGCGACGAAAAGGTAGTTGAGAGCTTGATCGGCCCAAGGAACCTCGCCGTATAGCGTGAAGGCACTCGTCGTAGGCGGAAGTGGCGTCCCAATGTGCTGCACGCGGGGCGCAGATGAACTGGAGCGGGCATCGACGACAATCGCCGAGGGGCTCGTTGTCGATGCGTCGATGACACGGGCACTGGATGAACCGACTCGGCCCGCCCGCGCACGGAACTTAGAAACCGCCCAGAGATTGATCGGCACGCAAGCGGTGATTCCCAGTAGGCAGGCCAAGAACAGGTTGAATCGAAGCCGTGCGGAAGGAAGTCTTGACGCGATTGCCGCGGAGGCAATCGTCGCCGCCGCGCCTTGCCACAAGGTGTGACCCAAAGCGATCATCAACGTCGCGCAGAATTCGTCAAAAAGACCCTGCATCACTTGCCTCCTTTGCGTTTTCGATTGATGAGACGGCGAAGCGATCGAAGTTCTTCGTCGTCAATCTGTTCAGACTCGATCAAATTGAGGATGACCGCTTGGGCGGACCCGTCGAAAACACGAGCCACAAGATCCGTCAGCATGTTGGTCGAGACATCTTGTTTCGCGACCGCAGCGCTAAAGAAGTAGGCCTTGCCGCGAAGTGACCGCGACGCAAGCCCCTTGTCCGTCATCACGTTCAGCGTCGTGACCACCGACGTCCGTGCAAGCGAGCGTCCCTCCTCTTCGAGTCGCCCGCGGACCTGCTGAGCGGAGCATTCCTCGTTTTGCCACAGAATCTTGAGAATCTGCAGCTCGAGTTCGGTCGGGTGTCGGGATGCCGGTCGTGCCATGGCAAAAAGCTTCGAAAGAGATCGACTGTCTATTTTTGTAGACATTAGCGTCTATGGAACTAGACAACAACCCTGTTTTTCGAATTCGTTTCCGGCGGACGTGTCCGTCGCAGCAATTCCCCACAACGAAAGAGTGGCACGGCCGGCGACCCTCGTTTCCCGACTGGGGTTTTCATCCGTGCGCATCAATCACCGAACGAGTCGAGCGTCGCATTTTGACAGCATGGACGAGCGTTGGAACGCTAACGATGTCCAGCGCGGCTCGAGTCAACATGGTGTTGATGTAGCTGGAACAGAGTGAATCGACGCGAGAACGAGAGGATTGTAGAAAAGTAGGCCGTGCGTCACGCTGTCGCTCGGACGTTCTGTCCAATTCTTGCGTGGTCCGTTGCTGCGTAAACTTGAAAGTACGCAAACGTGATCGGCGCAGGGTGTGGACGTGAGTCGGAACTCAGATGTGCACTACCCAGCTCGCGTCGTTGACTCTGTTACCCGCGGATCGCAACCATGAAACGTCGACTACTTGATCTTCCGTCTTGCCAAGATGTCGTTGATGAGATCGAGGCCCTTCGCGGAACGCCCTACCGGAAGGTCGGCAACTGGAACTTGACGCAGATCTGCCAGCACTTGACCGCCACGATGAGAGGTGGGATGCACGGTTTCGGATTTCGATTTCCGTGGGTTTTGCGGGCAACGGTGTCGAAATGGGGATTCTATTACGGGCTCCGAACCAGGCGCTTGTTTGCGGGTCTTCCAACGATTCGGATGCTGAAGCCGACTGCGCCCGAGGGCGAGGACGATCCGGCCATCATCGCTCAGTGCCAAGAAACGTGTCGGGAGGTGGCGGCGTTCGATGGCACGGTCGAAAACTATCCGCTATTGAATCAGGTCGCCACCGATGATTGGCGCGATTTCATGTGGATTCACGCATCGCATCATCTCGGGTTTCTGTTACCCGATTCCAACGAATCCTAGATGGCCCGGGCATCCGTCGCACGCTGATCGTCTCGTACTCATCGTCGACCCACTTGGTTAAACTGTGCAGTGGCTTCTCGAAGGGAAGTCCCTGGTCTCGGGTCCTTTGGTGTTGAGCACAATGATGTTTCGCCTAGTCAGCGTTGCGTTTCCCGCTCTCTTGGGGTGGTCTCTCACCTGCGTTTCAGGAGAAGCGATTGCCGAGGGACAGCGTCCACTCGCCGTGGCGCGGCTGATCGAATCGGCGTGCAACGGTTGCCACGATGATGAAACAGACACGGGACTCAACTTCGACAATCTGAGTGATGACCTCTCCGATGGACATTCCTTTCGCGTTTGGCGAAAGGTGTTTGATCGTGTCATCGCGAACGAGATGCCGCCTACGACGGAGGCACGTCCTGATCCGGCTGTGGTGCAAAAGGCGCTCACCGTTCTTGAGGCGAGGCTGCTTGAAGCGGACCGGGCTCGGCAGGCCATCGAGGGACGAGTGCCTGCCCGTCGCTTGACAAAGCGCGAATTCGGATGGTCGCTCCGGGACCTACTGTCCATCGCCGGCGATCCCGCAAATTCGCTGCCCGAGGAAAACGCATCGGGTCGCTTTGATACCATCGGCGCGAATCAGCGGATCAGCGACATCCATCTATCGGCCTACCTGAGTAGTGCCGAGGAAGCACTTTCGGTGGCGCTTCAGTTGGGCGCGAATCCCTATCGTGATCATCGTTTCGATATCCCCAATAGCCCTCGACTCGCGTACCACGACGGCAAAGACTTCGCGAACGGAGGAGGCATTTATCGACGGGTCGGCGACGGCGTCGTGCTCTTCACGGAAGTCGACTTTTTGTTGCCCTCGCACGCTCACGGCTTTGACGTTCCGATGCCGGGGCGTTATCGAATCACGATCGAAGCGGATGCTTTCCAGTCGGATGCTTCGGTGGTCATGAAAATTATCTGCAAGTCCGCGGGCGGCGGTCGGATGCTGGCTTCGTATGACGTTCAACCAGGCGACCCGCAGACGTTTCAAGTGACGACGGAACTCGTCCCTGGCGACTCGTTCTATCCTGCTTTCGTGATGGGCGAAGGGACGGACTGGAATTACATCGTTGAGAACGGAGCGGACGACTACACGGGTAGAGGGCTGGCGATCCGTTCGTATCGGGTCGAGGGCCCACTTTTCGATCATTGGCCACCGCCGAGCACTCGCGATCTTTTGATGGGGGTGAAGCTCGAGCGGATGCGGAGTATTGAGTCACAATATCCCGCAGCGCTCCGCCAGATTGTCGGTCAATTCGCCGCGAGAGCGTTCCGTCGCCCACCATCCAAAACGGAGGTCGACGCCTTCGTGCGACTGGCGGAGCGAGAACTCGATCAAGGTGTTTCGGTGGTGGACGGGCTTCGCGTCGCTTTGCGCGGTGTCTTGAGCTCTCCGCAGTTCATGATGTTTGATGCGACGCCCGGGGCTTTAACGGATCATGCTTTGGCGACACGACTGTCTTACTTTCTAAGCCGAAGCACGCCCGACGATCAACTGCTCCAGCTTGCCGGTCGCGAAGCCCTGTCGGACGATGGCGTGCTTCGGAGTGAAGTCGACCGTTTGATCGAGCATGAGCACCTCCAGCGTTTCGTAGCCGACTTTCTGGGGCAGTGGCTGCGCCTGCACAAGATTCACGCGACCGCACCCGACCAACGATTGTATTGGGAGTACGACGAGCTGTTAGGAAACTCGATGGTGAAAGAGTCAGAGGCGTTCTTCACCTACTTGGTGAAAGAAAACCTTCCCGTACGGAACTTGATTGATTCCGACTTTGCGTTTCTCAACGCGCGACTCGCTGCCCACTACGGAATCTCAGGCGTGGAGGGCCACCATTTTCGCCGAGTCTCTTTGCCGGCGGAAAGTGTTCGTGGTGGCATCCTGACCCATGCGAGTGTCTTGAAAACCACCGCCAACGGATCGGTCACGTCGCCCGTGACCCGCGGCAATTCTGTGCTCAGCAACTTTCTGGGCACACCACCACCTCCGCCGCCACCCTCCGCTGGTTCCATCGAACCCGACATCCGCGGCACGACGACGATCCGGGAGCAACTCGCGGCCCATCGCCAGCTTGAGTCGTGCGCGGTCTGCCATCGCAAGATCGATCCGCCCGGATTTGCTTTGGAGGCTTTTGATCCGATCGGCGGCCATCGAACTCGGTATCGCGCTTTGATCGATGGGAAAATCGAGCAAGGGCCGCAGGTCGACACGAGCGGAGTCAACGAAGATGGCCAACCGTTTTCCGGCATCCGTGACTTGAAGCGGCTGTTGCTGGAACACGAGGAGGCGTTCGCGCGAAACCTTATCTCTCAACTGGTTGTTTTTTCGACGGGCGCAGAAATCCAGTCCGCGGATCGCGAACACATCGACCAAATCTTGGCCGCGACACGGGAAAATGGGTTTCGGCTCCGCGACATCATTCAGACGATCGTGCGCAGTCCTCTTTTTCAGAATCTGTAGGCCAGCTTGGAGGTGTTTCCGATGTTAGATCGCCGAACGATGCTTCGTGCTGGTGGCATCTCACTCGCTTTACCGTTGCTTGAGTCGATGACACGAATTCACGGTGCGGACGGGGATGCCGCACCCAAGAGGATGGTGTTTCTGTGCAACACACTTGGTTTGCATCCGCCGTCGCTGTGGCCGGGAGACAGAGGGTCTTCGTTGTACCTCGATTTGCTCAAGGAACACCGCGATGACTTCACTCTGTTTGGTGGTTTGTCGCACGCGAATCAACTCGGGCGTCAGGCGCACGATAGCGAAATGACTTGGTTGACGGCAGCCGCAAAGCCGGGCATGGATGGGTTTCGGAACACGATCTCCGTGGATCAGGTTGCCGCAGCGCATCTTGGTTACTCGACACGTTTTCCATCGATCGTTTTGGGAACCCACCTGGAGCAAAGTCAATCGTACACGAGCGGCGGCGTGATGATTCCCGCGGAGACCAGCCCCGCTAAACTCTTCGCCAAGCTGTTTCTCCAAGGCAGGCCGCGCGAGATTCGCCTTGAAAAGCATCGCTTGGAACAGGGCAAGAGTATTCTCGATGAGTTGAAGTCTCAAACGAGGGCGGTTCGTCGAAGGGCAAGCAAATCAGATCATCATTTGCTGGACGACTATCTCGAATCCGTTCGAAGCAGCGAAAAAGGGATCGGCGAGAGGCACGGGTGGCTCGACAAACCAAAGCCCAAGCTCGACGTCGACGCTCCCAAAGACGTGACAGACGTTGGCGAGTTGGTCCAGCAAATCAAATTGATGTTGGATCTGATTCCGCTGATTGTTCAGACCGACTCGGCGCGGGTCATTAGCCTCATGATTCAGGATCACGGACGGCTTAAGATCGCGGGCGTTTCGGAGCCTCATCATATCCTGTCGCACCACGGGCAGGATCGGGCAAAGATCGATCAACTTCAACGAATCGAGTCGCAGATCGTCGGTCGTTTTGGCGGGTTGATCGCAGCGCTCAAATCGAAGCGTGAATCGAGCGGGACGCTGCTGGACACGACATCGGTGCTATTCGGAAGCAACCTCGGCAACGCCAACTCACATGACACCAAAAACCTGCCAATTTTCCTGGCAGGTGGCGGGCAACGACGCGCCGGCTATGTCGAGTTTGAAGAACGTCACAACACTCAACTCAGCGATCTTTACCTGGCGATGCTCCACGAGATGGGCATTCCGTCCGACTCGTTCGGGCAAAGCAAGGGCGCGCTGAGTTGGTGAGCCATGGTTGTCGACTAGCGGATCACATTCATGTAGAAGTCGAAGACGTCTCTCGCTTTCTTGCTCGCCTGCTCGTTCTTTAACGGGGCAGCATTGGGTTCGTCCGACTCCTTTTCATCCTCGTCGGCGTCTTCCTTGTCCTTGCGATCGAGTTGATACTCGCGGAACCATCGCCAACCGTTTGCCGCATTGTCGGGCGCGAAGTAGAAGCGGTTCACTTCTGGTTTGCCGCCTTCGTCTTCGGAATCGTCAGCGTGGCTGCTGTCGTCGCGGTGGTCTTCGTCTTGATGAATGTGGTCCTGCAGCTTTTCGATCCATTCAGTTTTCACCCGAAAGCGACCCTGCATGTCGCCGTCGGAGTGAATGGTGCCGTGCTCGTGTTGATCGGTCTGATCGTGATCGTCGCGCGACAGATACTTTTGGAGCAGCTCCAGCCGTTGTTCGATCGCTTCCTTCGAGAGTTTTGCGCTCGCAACTTCCTTCTTCAATTTGTCGATGAATTCGCGGAGGCTGAGGTACGCTTCGGCGGACTCTTCTGCTTTGCTCGGTGCTTCATCGTCGTGGACGAGGGCCTTCCCTTCGCGGACAGTAAATCTTCGCCAGAAGTTTTGGGCGACCGTCGCCGGTGGATCGTGTTTGTGGGCAGATTCGGCCTTTGGGTCGGGGGCATGTTCGTGCTCGTCGTGGAGATGATCCGGATCGACATCTGCAGCTTCAGGGGCATAGTGCCAACGTAGTAAAC
This sequence comes from Planctomycetota bacterium, assembly GCA_038520195.1. GTDB lineage: Bacteria > Planctomycetota > Planctomycetia > Pirellulales > Pirellulaceae > Stieleria. The sequence continues at coordinate 4,694 of JBCBLJ010000091.1, read as the reverse complement.
GGGGGTGCGCCTTGTTCCAGGCTTCCTTCGCATCACGCCAAGCGTCCTTGACGGAGTCGTCTGTGTCTCGAGATTGACGGAGCGTTTCGAGCATCAACTTTGCTTCGTCGAGCGTCAGTTCTCCGGCTTCGATCGCGCCACCTAGACGTCGTTCCAGCGATCGCGTCTCTTGCCCATAAACGAATCCGAGTGGGAAGAGGCAAACGGCGGCGGAGATCACGGCGATCCGCATCATCGGCGAAATCTGCCAACCCTGTTTCGAGAGGATCATCTTCAACCTTCTTTCCAGATTCCCGCCACTGTTGACTGCGCAGGCCACGACAGGCGGGCGGACTGCCCGTGCGGCCAAGAGTTCTGCCATGTTCAGAAGAGTGTTCGCGTATTGACTTGCGTCCTGATGGGTGCGAAGGACGAGATCGTCGCACGCCATTTCTTCGGCGATACGAAGTTGTTGACGCGCCCACCACATGATCGGATTCCACCAAAAGAAAACGATGGCAAGCCACTCCAACCAACGAAACCAATGGTCTCTCCGCTTGATGTGCGCCATCTCATGCGCGAGGACATTGAGCAGGTCGTTTTCGGTGAACGCCTCGACCGAGTGTCGAGGCAGCACGACAATGGCACGTCCACGACTCCACCAAACAAACGGTGCGATCTGGGCGGGCGTGATCCGAATCGCTGGGCTCCAGCCCAACTCAAGTCGGTCCGATGCGGCACGGCCCAATCGGCTCAACGACCCGTCGGCTTCTTCGGCATTTGCCAGGAGCGAACGGTGAAATCGAACGATCCGAATTCCCGCAACCATCGCCAACGCGAGGCTGCTCGCCGCCCAAGAGGCGAGCGCGAAGCCGATGAGTCCGCCGCCGAAGGCAATCGATTCCGCCGGTGCGGCTTTGGGTGTCTCAACGGGGACTTCAGCCGCCACCGAGATCGCGAGGCCAGCGGGTGATGCAAGATCAACGGCAACGTGTTCCGATTGAACCCGCGGCAGTTCCAGGAGCGGCAGCGCGTAGATGGGTGGCGTTACCAGCTTGATCAGAACGAGCGCCCAAAGCAGATTCACGAGCGACGCGGACCGTACACGGGTTTGGACAATCCAGGCGATCAACGCCAGTAGCGCTGACACGAGCAGGTTGTTTACGGTCGCTTGAAGAAAGAAATCAACCACCGTTCGATGCCTCCTCAAGCAGTTTTCGGAGGCGACGAATCTCGGCTTTATCGAGTTTCTTTTCGTCAAGAAGGTGTGTCAGCAGCGGCGCGATCGAACCGCCGGTGAGTTTCTCCGCGAGCGATTCAAGTTGGAGTCCGCCGTACGTTTCTCTTCCGACGGTCGCCGAAAAAAGATGCGTCCCCAGGCTCCGATCACGCTTGATGAATCCTTTCTCTTCGAGGCTTTGCAGGAGACGCTGCACGGTTCCGTGCTGAGACTTCTTCGAACCCGCGTAGAGTTGTTCCAAAATCTTGCGAGCGGTGAGCCGTTCGGCGTCCCAAAGGAGTTCCATGATCGCCAATTCGGCGTTGGTCAACTTCGATTCCACCTCGCTCCTCCGGCTGACTACGTTCTGGCACCGTATGTTTACGGCTCTGAGTCGTATTTATACGGTGCCACGCCGTAGGCGTCAAGCGAATCTTCGCGAAAGCCGTTTTTTGAAGCCAGAGCGTCGATCTCACGACGAAACGTTGAGCGGGGAAAGCAACGCCTCAATGTTGGATTCCAAAGCCTAGACGGGTAACCTGTGTCCGTAATGGCGTCTCAATGGGAGGAACGGTACGCAGGTTTCGAAAACCTCTGTCGCCGGAAGACTCGGTCCGATTGTTGTCCCGCTGGAAGGAGAGAGACGAGTCAGTGGCGGGCGAACTCCGCTACTCTGACGCATCCATCGCAAAAGAATCCTTCAAAGTGGAGCCCCGGTATGCGCGCGACTGTCGTCCTAATTCCGCTCTTGCTTGCTTCGACGGCAATGTCCCAGCAACCGACACCGGTGATGGAATATGCGTCGGTCTTAACCGGTCTGCGGGTTCGACACCAAACCGGTGTCATCGAGTTCGAAGAGCCGAACCACGCGCTCGCATGCGTCTTTCTCCCCGCTGAGACGCCAGTCTTGGCGGTCATCACGGAAAAGGGTTCCAAGACGCCCCTCGCTCAGCAGACCTTCGGCATCGCACAGGCAAACGGTGTCTTTAACCGAATCTCGTCACGCGGGGCGATCACACAATACGCGGTAAAGGCACCAGGTGATTACACGGTTCACTATCTCGCGGGCCGACAACTGATGTCTTCGGTCGACTTTAGCGTCGAAGTCGAGAAGAACGACGACCAGTTCTTACCCAAGGCGCACTACTACGCCAAAGGCCCCTGGGACCGTTGGGCGTATCTCTATGCACCGCTTCCTGACAGCGGAAACACTCAACCTGAATTCCGTATGTGGGTCCATAAGCGATCGTTCGCGGATGCGCCACCCGCGGATGAATACGATCTCGAGCTGATGCGCGAAGGTGATGTCATCGGTACGGCGAGTACGGGTTTCAACAGCACGAAGGAGGTCCAGCAACTTCGGTTCAAGTGGCGGCACCCGGAGAGCCGCGGTGGAGGGGCGATGACCGTCGAAGACCTGACGGATGCTGACGGGGCGTACTTCGTCGTCGCCAAAAAGAATGGGAAGCCGCATGGCGTCTGGACCTTCACCATCAAAGAGGGTCGCCCGCAGTTGCACGCTCGTCAGGCGAACGATTTTCGTCCCCGCGCCAAGTACATCGTTCCCCGTGTTTCCGGAATCACCGATACCGCACCGGGCATGGTCGTTTTTATGGAGCGACTTAGTGACGTGGAAGCCGAAGCCGCGCTGGCGATGCGGGCATCTTCGTCGGGGAGCATGGCGGACATCGATCCGTCTCGTTGGGTGTGGACGCCGCGGTCGATTGATCCCAACCGTGGCTTCGAGTTGAACGTGACGGGGATCGAGACCCGCACCGATACGGGTCTTGCAGTGGGCGAGGACATGGTCGTTTTTGGTACCGGTTTTCCCAACGGCGTGAAGTACATGCTTGCGGGCGATCAACAGCCACGACACATCCCGGCGGGTGAAACGTTTTCCTCGAAGGTGTTTTGCGTCTGCGGACGCAAAATCGTGCTTACAAAGCGAAATCGCGTTTACGTTTTCGACACCGAAAACGGGAAGATGATTGAGATTCCCGAGACGGACGTGTCGCTTTACAACCCGAGCGCCTCCCAAGTCAACTCACATGGTTATCTTGTCGCGACGGTCAACCGAGCATTGTCGGTGAATGATCGAACGATCATCAAAGTGATCGACGTCAGTGGTGACGAGGCAGTCATCATTCCAATCAAGAATGCGAACTACACCGATGCGGACGTCACGAGCGTGGGAGTCGATTCGAAGAATGGCGGAGTCGTGATTTCATCGGCGAGGAAAAAGTTGATTTGCGCCGCGAAGATTGCTCCTCGCGCGAATCAGTTTGTCTACGACGTTTCGGAATATCGCGGCGTAGCTCCGTTCCCCTTGGTGATCGAAGGCGAAGATATCACGTATGTCGACGAAGACTGGAATCTGCGTCGATTGGATTTGAGTGACAAGTCACCCAAGGCGGTGACGCAGGAAAAAATCGCCCGCAGCGGAAACGGGTTCTGGGTTCGCAAGGGTCGCGTGGTTACATTCACACGCGAAGGCGGCGTCGGCTCCCGGTTACCAGCGATGATCAGCGACTCGGCTGACGCTCCGCGCGCCGCTCCCGGGACGGGATCCGACATAGCGGGAACGAGCGCCAAATTGGGGTTCGGCGGATCGGCGGCAATCGCCATCGACAAATCAGTCTTTCTTGCGGGGACAGCCGGGGACAGTATCGGGACCGGCGAGCGTCTACAGGTGCTTGGTGATGATGGCTGGCGACCGATCCTCGGTGTGGACGGAAAGCCGGTGTGGGGTAGTGAAGTCGTCACCAGCATGGGTTTTATGGCAGTAAAGGTTCGCGACGACGCTGGGAAAACGGTGGTCGGCTACGCCACCTACGGCCAACGGATTGATGTCACCGCCGTAAACAAGTCCGCGGTGGTCGCTGGCGGTGTAGAACCCAAGATGTCCGGACCGAAGTCATCGGTGCCCTCGGCAAAATCCGCCGACGGGAAGCCGCCGCTCAGTGAAGTCGACGTCGCATTCATCGAAGCGATGCTTGAATCGGAGACGGAGATCATAACCGCGTACAAAGCGGCATTCGGCATCGAGGGGGCAAAGGAAAAACTGCTCGAGGGATGGAAGAAGACGCTTGAGAGTTCCGACCGAATGCACCTGTTAGATGAACTAAAGCGACGCTCCCAGTCATTCAAACCATAATGTCCGTCGCGAAGAAGCGTGTAGCGTCTGCTACGTCGAGTGGCGTTAATGCGATCTTGAGAGATGCATCGAAAAGACTCCGAACTGTACGCACGATCGATACTGGCAAATCCAGTGCCCGGATAGTGTTCGCCGACCCAACTGCCCACAGTATTTTGAGCTTTTTCTCGCATGCAACCAGAAGTTGGAGACACCTACGAAATCGATCTCACTTTGAGCGATTTCTCAGGACTTGGTCGAAAGTGGATAGTGTTGGTCAAGGTTCTTGCCGTTGGCGAAGGAGAGCGGTTTCGGGACATCACGCCTGACAAGATCCCGCGAGAAGCAATCGTTGCGTTGTAT
>JBCBLJ010000616.1:0-5214 GCA_038520195.1 Planctomycetota bacterium | reverse complement strand
CGGAACGAGCTTGATCCACAATCAGGACTCAGCCATTTCCTCGAGCACATGATGTTCAAGGGAACCGCGAGGCGGAGTACCGAAGACGTCAATCGCGAACTTGACGAACTGGGTGGACAAGGCAATGCCTACACTACCGAAGAGCACACGGCCTACTACGCGCCGGTCTTGCCGAAATTCCAAGATCGGTTGCTCGATCTTCTCACCGACCTGATGACACCCGTCCTGGACGAGAGTGAATTCAACACCGAGAAGGATGTCATCCTTTCTGAGATCGCGAAGTACGACGACCAACCACCCTTCGGTGGATTCGAGCGAGCGATGGAAGTCTTCTTCTCACCGCGGGGCCTGGGGCGACGCGTGCTGGGGACAACGGAGTCGATCGAGGCGATGACGGCTCAGCGAATGCGAGATTACTTTCGCGCGCGATACCGTCCGGAGAATATTGTCCTCGCGGCGACCGGCAACGTCGACTTCGATGGCTTGGTCGCGGAAGCCGAAAAACGCACCGGTGCTTGGGCCGATCGAAAGGCCGAGGAGACGATTCCGCCCGATGACGATCAGTCGATTCCCGAAGGCATCGAGCTTTCCAATCGCGTGTCGACGCCCGATGCGATGCAGGCGTACGCGATACAAATCGGGCCGGGCCCGTCTTCCGGTTCTCAGGAACGTCACGCGGCCCGCTTGCTCGCGACCATCCTCGGCGACGAGGGTGGCAGCCGACTGTTCTGGGAGCTGATCGACACCGGTCGAGCGGAAGTCGCAACGTGCTGGCCGCAGGAATTTAGCGACCGCGGGGCATGGTTCAACTACCTGGTGTGTGCTCCCGAAGACTTGGGCGCCAACCGACGCAGTATTGAGTCAATCGTTTCAACCTTGATCAAGGATGGCGTCAAGTCGGACGAACTCGAACGAGCAATCAACAAAACGTGTGCCGGATACATCATGCAGAGCGAGCAGCCGATCAATCGCTTGTTCGCCGTCGGAAGTCGTTACCTCATCCACGATGAATACGTCGACCTCGATGACTCTCTGGCAAATGTCCGCGCCGTCGACGAAGCGGCCGTAGTGTCCGCCGCGCGATCCTACCTCAGTGCGACGCCGACCGAGATCCTAGCCTCAGCCGGCTGAGCGCTCCGTCGATTAGGCAATCGACACGAGCGATCGTGACGAGAGATGCCAACGTCACTCATCCGGTTTCTTGGGATTCAAGCAGCTGCTTGCACCGGAGACTTCCGATCATCAGGACCGGAAAAAGCACGGGGAATAGGAGGATTCCAAGTCCCAGGGTCGAGCGAACGAAAGTGGCCACCGTGGGATGAAGTTCCGGGTCGTGGAAAAAGCATAGATAAACCACGAACAGGAAGAGCGTCGAGACATACCACAGCGCTATTCCGTGTACCCAATCCGTTACTCCCTTGTTGAGTGCAATACCGATCAGGGCCATCAACACGATGGTGATCGCCGTGAGCCCGACGGCTTTCGTGAGGCGTGCCACCGTCTTGGAGGTAAATTGCTTTGAGAAGATGTCTCCATCGGCAGTTTGCACCAGGCTGAGATACGGATAGCGGATCACCACGTAGCAGGAAGTGATCAGAGAGAACAGCGCGCACGCGCCGATGACGGCGGCCAAACCCCAACGAACCGCTGCGGGCCGACGTGGTGCGGCGATGGCTCGGCCTCCGAAGATCGCGATGACCGCTGCTGCAGCCATCGCGCGTTGGGACAAACGATACGAGAACGGTAGATCGTCGAATGAGGGATTCGCCACGGCCACTTCGTCTTGGCTCGTCATGCGCCGACGTCGCCCTGTTGATCATCCAACCAAATGACGGCCTTATCGATCGGTAGCATCATGAATCGGTGCGCCGCATTCTCGTCACTGAACAGCTTGACCTTTGGAAACTCGGCCTTTTTGAAAGCTTCGAAGGTCGCCGTCGCTTGCTTGTAACTGACCGCGCGGTCGGTCGTACCGTGGACGATCGCGATCGGCGTTTGCTTTTGCTGTTCGATCAACTCTTGATCGTCATAGGCACTCGGGACGACTTGGACAATCGCGCCGGCGCTGACTGGGACCGCCCCGTCCACCAGCTCGGGATAGTTCATTGCCACCGAGTAGGTGAGGAAGCCGCCCTGAGAATGACCGATCAGATAACAGCGTTTGATGGGCAGACGCTCCCGCAACTCCGTCAGCAACTCCGCGACCAATGCCGGACTCTCGCGGTCTGTCCCCGGGTATCCCTTGTACTTGCTTTTGCCCACAAAGTTGACGTACGAGTAGTTGAATCGAGGTGAGTCAGGCGAGCCGGACGAACTACGTCGCTCGCCGTTGATCCCGATCAGCAGATGAGTTTCGCCGAGTTCGGGCCAACTCGCCAAGACCGAGTCAATGTAAGACTTGGCGTTCATGTTCGATCCATGCAGCAACACGAGCGCCGGCCACTTTGAATCGGTGGTGTATCCCGCTGGCGCATGGAGGTAGTAGCTGATACGGTTCGCGACACGCCCCATCGTCGTTTGGCCGGCTTTCAACTCGGCACGCCGAATCGCCTGAAGCGTCTTCCAGCTGGCCAAGTCTTCTGTCTGGCCGCCAGGACTGAACGTGACGTCCGACCAGTCCACGTTTCCGCGCAAGACGGTCCCATCGCTGGTCGTTAGGGTGGATGTTTCGCCGATCCTAATTTCATCAACCTTGCGGAGGTCCACCACGGCGTGCCCAAAATCCGCAGTGAGTTTCAAGGTGCCCGACGCGTTTGCCTCTGCCGCGTCTTGATCAACTTTTTCAATCTGAAAAACGGCGTCGTCTGCGAACGTCGTCGACGCCGCAAGAAGAAGCAAGATCAGGAGTCTCATCGATACACCGATAGCAAGAGAGTGAAGGTCGAGATCACCCTCGATGGTACCAGAGTCCGTCGGATGAGGTAGCGACGGACAATGCAACATGACGCGCCAGCAAGCGTCGCGGCGAGACAAAATGGCGGATGGCAAGCTGCGGCACTCACGGCTTGCCATCCGCCCAGCGTGGAGGCATCAACCACGCCCCAGAGAGGCTTCAATGAAGACTAAAAGCGAGCGTTGATCACTTCTTGCCCCGCCTTCGTGAGCATGCCACGGAACAGGGTCTCGTCGACGCTCTTAGCGATGAAGATCACCGCCCCGTCACCGAGCAGCACATGGAATCCACCGACATGAGCCTCACCGGTTCCGGCGAGCGGACGATCCATGTCGACCTCCCAGTCGACAGGTTGAGTCCAGGTGACGGCGTCTGCAAGCGACGTTTCGGCAACCATGATCGTATTGGAAAGACCATCGCGGACATCGCGGAACACCACCTGCTTGACCGACTCATCCTGCATCAATCCCTTACCCGATGGAGCCTGAAATACGGTCTTGCCCGGTAACGGCAAGTTGCTCGGGTCGATGTAGATCATCGGCATCTTGTCGATGAGCGTTCGGTTGTGTTCGCTATCCCACGGCTCGTCGAGGTGAAACTCCTCGTAAAGCGCCTGCTGTTCGATGAACGGCAGGATCGCGACACGCCAAGACAACAGTGGCTTACCGTTCTCGTCGCGTATTGCGCCAAACGGCAGTTTCCTATACGCAGCGTGATAGTTGTGCATTGCGAGCCCGATCTGTTTCAGGTTGTTCGACGCCGACATTCGTCGCGCCGCCTCGCGGGCCGCCTGAACCGCCGGAAGCAGAAGCCCGACGAGAACGCCGACGGTAGCAACATTTGGAGCCGATTCGATCTTGGGACTCTTGAGCAGATCGCCTTCGCGTCGCAACATCAACATCGGCTTGAGTTCATCGCCCAACCGAGCGATGTACGATCGCAATGCTTCCGAAACGGCATCATCATCGGGAATCGAAGCCTGCCCGAGACCGACGAGTTCCGTGGCGGCATCCTCCAAGGTATCACGAACGATCGATTCGATTTCCTCGGCTGCCTGTTCACTCTTCGCTTTGATGGTCCAGTTGCCGAAGGTGTCGAAGCTCATGTTCTCGAGATCGATCGAGTTCCACATCGCATCGACCAGCAAGATGGTGTTCGGCAAACGACGCAAAAATGGCGGAGCATCTTGCATCTGCATCTGCACGACACCGCTGAGCATCGGCGCGATCGGTTTCATATCGAGGACCAACTGGATATCGCCCTCCATCGGCACGCCGGCCAAGATTTGTGAGAGCGGTCCGTTGCCACCCCCGGCCATCGCGTCCATCACCTTGGGCAAATAGGTTTCCGTGCCCATGATCCAGAGTTTTGGCGAAGCCGCGTGCAGATAGACCGGCGCCGAACCGTCCGCCATCGTATAACACTCTTTTCCGCCAATCATCTTTGTCTGGCCGGTGTTGACCAACCCCGGCTTGAGCCGATCGGGAGAGAATGCATCGTTGAATGCGACCACGATGCCGAAATCCGGATAGGCACTCCCTGGCATTGGCATCGGCATGACCAGCCGTGCGAAGCGGATTTGCCCAACTCGCATTCCGACATTCTCATCGGTCCACGCATCCATGACTTCGACCGGCATCAGCCGCATAATGTCGTGGGACATCATGCGGCTCGGACGCACATCAAGCACGCCGAGCGCATCGGCGGGGACGAAGCGGTCGGAAACCATCGTCGATTGCTGGGCATGAGACTTTGTGACTCCAACGCCCAGGAAACCGCCGGCAAGTAGGGCGACGAGCAAGCAACCTGTGCTTACCCGCCGCCGGTGAGTTCTGCTGTTCATCGTTTCGATGCTCTTCGTAATTCGACTAAGAAAAATGCCGCCGGAATCCTCGACCGGATCCGGCAATGTGTACTGGTGTCATGGTACACCAATTCGCGCAATAGTCAACGGCGACCCGCCACAGCTTGGCCTTGGCCCAGAACCTCGATCCTACGGGCGCCAACCCAATCCAAAAAACTCCGCCCTCCGAGAAACAACCCGCGCCGACTTACCAGAGCGGGCCCGGCTTGCTGCCGAAATGTACAGATCAGCGATTCCGCGGGAGCGAAACGGCGATCCTTACCGGTCGTTGCTTGAACGGGAACCACGGTCGATTCCGGCGCTTGTGAGTTCGCTGCCGTTCGGTCATTGTTGATCGAGGCTCGGTCAACCTATCGTACCATGTCCGCATGGATGCGAAGGCATAACCCTTCTTCGTGATCCCAAACGGCATCAAGACAGGGACATGATCAATGCGTTTCTCTGCAAGAATGGTATG
>JBCBLJ010000814.1:0-3800 GCA_038520195.1 Planctomycetota bacterium | reverse complement strand
GGGCAATTCGAGCGGAGGCTTGATCATCATCGGCTCGGCACTCGCGCCGCTGAGCTTCGACGGAACCGAAGAGATCGACGAACGAGGCGCACGTTTCAAGCGACTCCCGCGACTACAGCCGTTCGACTGCTATTTCATTCATGACCCCAGCGGCTACTACCGCAACTAGCACTATCACTACCGGAGTCGGCTGATATCTGCATGAGCGGCCGCGGGTCGCTCAATGGGCCGACTGCGCAGTAAGAATAGCTGCGCGACTCGAATAAGGCGCAGCAGCTTATTTCTGTTTGAGCTGGATTTCGAACAGCTTCGGCCAATTCTTGCCAGTGACGAACAATCGTCCGTCTTCGTACGCGATTCCATTCAGCACCGATTCCGTTCCCACGGGTTCGGCGAGCAAGCCGGAGAGGTCCATCCAGCCGCTTACTTTTCCCGTTTCTGGTTCGATGATCGCAATCCGGTCTGTATGCCAGACGTTCGCGAGAATCTTCCCATTCGCGAATTCAAGTTCGTTGAGTTGCCGGACGGGACGGCGGCCATCCTTGACCCGAACGGTTCGCACGACCGAGAAAGACTCTGGATCGCGAAACTTCAATCGGTCCGATCCGTCGCTCATGATGAAGTGCGTGCCGTCGTGCGTCAGGCCCCAGCCTTCGCCAGCATACTTGAACTGCCGCAACAACCGCAGCGTCTTTGCGTCGTAAACATAGCCGATGCCCCGCTTCCACGTGATTTGGGCAAGCTTGTCGTCAAAGAGCGTCAATCCTTCGCCGAACAGTCGATTGTCGAGACGGAGCCATTTCTCCACCTGCCCCGTTTCGAGATTGACGCGACGAACGGATGACTTGCCATACTGTCCGGTCGACTCGAAAAGCGTCTCGCCATCGAAGTCGAGTCCTTGAGAGAAGGCGTTTCGGTCGTGAGGGTACGTCCCGACCACTCGATATGAATAAACCGGCGCCGAAGCGCTGCGCTGTGCCCAGGTCGAGCCCTCTCGGTTGGCTCTTCGGTTGTATTCCGCCGCGAGACCCAGCGAGATCAACACGACCACAATTCCCAGTGCCGAAACAATCAAGCGAACCCTACTCCGCCGATCGGCCAAATCCATGGTGGGGCGATCCCTCCTGCTCGTGTTTGAGCGTGCCAATGCTTGTCCCCTCGGGTATCCCAGTTGCCGTCACCCACTGCTGAACATCGTCGGCGACCGTCGCAAAACACTGAAGAGATGCGTGCGTTGGTATGAACGACCAAACAACACACACTATCGGTAATCTTCTCTCAGGGCAAACGCTCGACCGTCGGACCAAAAGTCCGTGTACCGACAACGGCATCGAAACCTGCGGCCCGGCGTCGCCCGCTTGGAACGTCACGAGTTCCCGCGCGGTCATCGCCCCGGGGCTTTGCCAGATCTCATGACTCGGTGCCCCATTCCGGTCCACCCTCGCGTCGTGAAAGTGACGTGGCTTCTCCGAGACGCTGTCCGACGAGTCGAAGGTGTGCCGTCGCGGCGGCCAGCTTCGCCTCGTCAGGCGACGTCGATGATGTCGCGTCACGCCTCGCTCGCGAACCAAGCAAATCGGGCCGCACGCGCTCAATCGAGGCGCAGCCGCTGGCGAGCGAATTCGATCGCGTCGAGAAGGGCATCGACATCGCCACGTGTGTTGTACACGCCGAAACTAGCTCGCACGGTTGCGGCAAGGCCGAGCAGATCGTGCAGCGGCATCGTGCAATGATGGCCGTGACGAACAAATACTCCACGTCGGTCGAGAAGTTGAGCCAGGTCCTCGGGGTGAGCACCATCGATCGTGAAGCTGATGATTGCGCCCCGGTGAGCAAGGTCCGGTCCATAGATTCGCATGCCCGGAACCTCCTTCAGTCGGCCGTAGGCATACTCAAGCAATTCACTCTCGTGTTCACGAATCCTCTCCATTCCGAGCCCCGTGACGTAATCGACCGCGGACCCGAGCGCAATTGCGGGGGCAATCGGTATCGTCCCGGCTTCAAATTTCGCCGGCGACGAAGTCCAGGTGGAGTGATCCTTGTAGACGCGATCAATCATATGCCCACCGAAGAGGATCGGGTCCGTCTGCTCAAGCAACTCACGCTTCCCGTACAGCACACCGACACCGCCGGGTCCGTACAGCTTGTGACCTGAGAACGCCAGAAAGTCGATGTCATCCCTGACGACATCTGTTTCCTCGTGGGGAACGCTTTGAGCGCCGTCGACCACGATCACCGCGCCAAACTCGTGCGCTCGTCGCGCCAGTTCCGCGATGGGGTTGATCGTGCCTAGCACGTTGGACATGCCGGTGACTGCAAGCAATCGCGTCTTGGGGTTCAAGACTTCGTCCAAACGCCCCATCTCCAAACGCCCGTCTTCACTGAGCGGAAGAAAGCGGCACTTCGCGCCGGTCTGCGTTGCGAGTTCTTGCCACGGAACGAAATTCGCATGGTGCTCCATTTCGTTGAGCACGATTTCGTCACCCGGCTTTAAGTTCCGCCTTCCCCAACCGCTCGCGATCAAATTCAGCGACATAGTGCAACCCGACGTGAAGACAATCTCGTCGGCGTGCTGAGCCTTGATGAATCGCTGGACTCTCCCGCGTGCCGCTTCGACCTCCTCATCGACGATCGCGCCAAATCGGTAGACGCCTCGATAGGCGTTTGCGTAAAAGTTCTCGTAGACCTCGCGTTCCCTGTCGATGACACATTGCGGCTTTTGCGCGGACGAACCGCTGTCGAGGTAAACGACCGGGAGTCCCTTCGGGAGGGGCTTCTGAAGGATTGGAAAGTCTTGGCGTGAGGCCGAGAGATCGAGTTGATTCATGCGTCCGCTTCCGCCTGCAGGGCCAATTGCCGCACCCGCTCAACCATGCTGTACAACCCATTGCGCCGCTGCGGGCTCAGATGACGCTCGAGACCTAGCTTTCGAAAAACCTCTTGTGCGTCGATGGAGAGAATCTCCTCGGGTGTCTTGCCCGAATAGAGCGCCGTTAGCACCGCGATTAAACCATTGACGATGATGGCCTCACTGTGCGCAAGAAACTCCACCACTGGCGGGGCGGCGTCTTTGACTTCAGCGACCAACCAAACACTACTCTGGCAGCCGTGAACTCGGTTGGCTTCGTTTTTGGCTTCCGCGGGTAACGGCGGCAAGGCAAAGCCAAGGTCGATCAAGCAGTCGCACCGATCGTCCCAATCGGGCAGATCGTCGAATTCCTCGTACAGCTCTTCGATCGTTAGTCCTGGCAACACACTCTCCTGCAGAATTGTATCTTGATCGTTCATCGTTGGGACCGAGACCGTGTTGAATGCACTCGCATCACACCTGCAGCACCGTCTTGTGACAGCATGACGCGGCACTTCGGGGGGAACGAAAGCGCCGGCAAAAACAGAAGCTCTTTGCGAGCATGTTGGGTCTTCGTCAAGACTCCCGGTCCTGGGCACAATTATTGCAGCGCCCACGCAAAAGAATATCCACCACCTCACCGACCGCACTGGTGGCGCGGAGACTGCCAGCCGTTAATTCGACGCTGTCGAGACAAGAAACCGCTCCACAAACGGTACACAGAAAGTGCGGATGGGACTCCGAAGCGACCTCGCCCGGGCGAACTTCTTCGAATCGATAGACATGATCGCCCAGCTCCGCACGACGGAGCAGACCCGCCTCCGTCATGTCGTTCAGGTTTCGAAACGCCGTCGCCTTGTCCGCGCCGGCGTCGCTCAGCCGCGCCGCGACATCGGCATGCGTCATCGGTGATGTCGCTTCGCGCATCAGTTTCAGCGTCGCGACGCGGGCC
>JBCBLJ010000414.1:0-7219 GCA_038520195.1 Planctomycetota bacterium | reverse complement strand
TGAATTCGATGACGACGCTTACTCCAACGCCATGTTTCAACCCGTTCGAGACTGTGGGGCGAAGTACGTCGTGATGGCGGGGTTCCTCAAACATGTGTTGATCCCCGAAGACTATGCAGATCGCGTGATCAACATTCATCCGTCTCTTTTACCGGCGTTCGGCGGCCAAGGCATGTACGGCCATCACGTTCACTCCGCGGCGATTGAGCGTGGCGTCACGATCAGCGGTTGCACCGTGCACTTCGTGGACAACGAATACGACCATGGGCCGATTCTCTTGCAACGAGCCTGTGACGTTCTGCCCGATGACACGCCCGACACACTGGCTGCTCGTGTCTTCGAGCAAGAATGCGACGCGTTGCCCGAGGCTTTGCGACGCTTGAACTGAACTCAGCTCGAACAGTTGATGCCACGAAAACGATGTCAACATCCTTCTCGTGAACGAGGCGGCGCTTCAACCGCGTCTTCGTTGTCCTCTCCGATTGTTTTCCCATCAGTGAAGATCAGCGCCGATTAGTGTTTGCCTCTTCGGCGCGGGACGGCCAAACACTTGCACATCGAATCGAGTGCCGTCCTCCGCCCAGGCCGTCCCGACGCCGACCTCGGTGTACTCGGCGCTGAGTAAGTTCTTGCGGTGCCCGGGCGATCGCATCCACATCTCAACGACGTGATTGGAAGACCAGGCTCCCTCGGCGATGTTCTCCGCGCCGGCAAAGAAGCGGTAGCCTTCGTCCTCAGCTCGATCGACAAAGCTACGACCGTCCAATTGATGCGTCAGCGTTTTTCGTTTCGCCATCGCGTCGGCGTGTTTCTGTGCGGACGCCGCGAGTGTCTCACTCATCGTCAGCGGATGGACACCGTTGGCATCGCGATGACGATTAGATCTTTGCACGATGGTTTGACCGATCGATTCCAGCGACGTCCCGCAGAGATTGACGGGCCGAATCGCCCCCGGTCGCACCAGGATTCTGCGCCGATAGGACTTTTGCTCGCCGGTGACACGGTCCGACCAGGTGCCGTGGATTGAGACCATTTGGTGCTTTTCAGTTCCCGACGGTGCCCAGCGGTACCATCGCACCGGGCCATGTCCTCCCAGTTCGCGGTCATCGACAGAGACTTTCGCGTCGAAGGGGACGACGATCTTGGCACTGCCGTGATTTGGGTCGAGCGACAATCGCGACGGCAGAGAGGCCGTGACAAGGGTTTTTGTGGGACGGCAAGGGCACTTGGCCTCCGCCTTCAGATTCGAGAAAACCAACAAAGAGGAGAGCAGAATAACGGTCGTTTTGAGGCTCATCGATCGGCTCGCATTGAACGTGGAAACGGAAGCTATCCGTCTATCACGATCGAGCGACAACGCCCCTCAAAATTCCAGAAGAAAAATCCATATCGCACCGCAAGCCTATTCTTTCTTTCCGGAAGAGCGTCGCGACGAAAGCAACAGAGCGTGGGCTACGGCGATTCTTCGAGATCGTCGTTGAGCCGCGCTGGCGTATTGAGATCAAAGTCAAAGCCCGACGCGTAGGACTCAGCCGCCGAACCAAAGACCGCCCCGTCATCCACGCCGTCGACACCAACGCTGTAAAGCACATAACGGTCATCGGTCCGACGATACACAAGTGATCGTCCGCCCGGGCTCCAAGGATCGATCGGAGGCTCGCTGATGAACTGAGGCGTCAATGTTTGGAGATTGTCGGGGAATTTTCCTTGGTCTTCTCGGTAGAGTTTGATCGCAAGCTCCGCGATCAAGAGACGTCGTAGCACGTCACGGCGACGGATGGCATCTTCCATAGCTTCAATCGTCGCCGTTATCAGTGTCTCCTGGTGTTCGGCCGGTTGAACTGAGAATGTCCGCTGTGCTTCGATGGCGAATCGATATCGCCACCCATAATCCTGTTCGAAGCGTTTGTCGCAGCGGCGTCGGATCGATTCGATGGGTTCACGACACTTCTCCTGACGAATCAGCTCATTTAGGAGTCCCAGGCACTGTTCCGTCGCCAGCTGATCACGATAGGCCGCCTGTCCTTCCATGGCGATCGACTGGATCGCGCAACCCATCAGGAAATCACCCGCTGATCCATCGAATCCGCAGACCAGCCCATCGCCGAGTTTGGAAAGGCCCAGCCAGATCGCCGCCGCCTCGTTGTATCGTTCATTTCCACAGAAACCAAAGGCCAGATTTGCGCTTCGCGAACTGAACTTTCGAATCGCAATGCTGCGAGCGAAGTGGTTGGGGTTTTTCGGACCGATGCCAACGCGGAATGGGCGTGTTGCGAGCCGCGAGACGGACTGCATCGTGCTCTGCAAGCGATCGTTGCTTTGCACGCCTTGATCGCTGGCGACAAAGCGCGTTGCGAGGTCACCGATTTGCAGAAGCACCTCCTCGTCACCGACGAATGGGACGGGACCCTGAATGGGCCGAGACATTCGAAACAGTGGAGGTGCGATCGAGAAAACCAACACGCAAGCGAGAGCTATACAGACGACGCGGGCAGACTTGCGGAGGAAGGTCCTCTTTTCCTCCGCCAATGGGGTCATCCAAAGATACTCAGCCGCAACGACGGGCAACAAAATGCTTGCCAACACTGCGGCGTACAATCGAGTCGCGACCGCCCAGGCCAGTTGGCCGGCCGCCGCCTGCATCCCGCCCAGCGGACTCATTTCGATCAACCACGTCCCCGCCGCACCGTCGTTGAATGTCGCCCAAGTCAGGACGGGAAAGACCAGGAGCAGCGACAGAAGTTTCCAACGCTTCGCGCGCAGCAAGACGGAGCCCGCGATCAATGTGTTGAGTAAACCGAGTGTGATCAGCGCCGGAGTAAGCGTCTTCCAGTTAATGATTGGCTGACATCTAAGCGCGAACGAGATCGCCGCGAACAGGATTCCCAGCAACAACATCAGTGTCATCGCTTGGAGAAGAGAAAAACGAGTCGTTCTGGGCTTGGGAGTGATGCGCCAGCGTCCGCCATGGATTCGGTCATCGATGGCAAGAACCGCCACGAACGTTGCCGGAAGGGTCAGTATCAGGGCGAGTAAATGCTCATGAGTGCTGATCTGCTGGACGTGGCTCTGCAAGACAGACGCGACCACGACGCCGACGAGGAAGGTCGCCGCGACCGCGAAAATGATCGCGGACTTGGAGCCAGATGAGGCGGCGCTGGGCTCGACGCGCGCGATTCGGAATCCACTGGAGTACCAGCGAGCCATCGCGAGCGGCACCGCAGTCAGCAACCCGAGCAATGTCAAAAAGACGAATGGCTGGTACGCCCGAACGGGCAGCAACAACAGCAAGCCGGCACAGCAGACTGCGAATCTTTGCAACCAAGGGCCGCGTCCGAGTGCGACCCAGACCGAAAGAAAGCTGAACGTCGCGGTCACGAGGACCGCGAGTTCAACCGGGCAATAAACATCGGGACGGAAATAGGAGTGCAACATTTCCGTCAGACCTTGGAGGCGTCGGCCCTACTTGTCGTCGTCCTCTTTTTCTTCTTCGTCGCCTTCGTCCTCCTTATCTTCTTCGTCGGACTCCTCCGTCTCTTCCTCCGGCGGGCCGAGGAGTTCTTCGAGCAAGCGATTGAGTTCCTTACCTCGTGCACGAAGCGAAACGACATCGCCTTTTTGGTCGACTAGGATCGCCGTCGGGATACCTGAGATGCCGTAGTAGGCCGCCATCGGGTTATCCCAACCCATTTGGTCAGGATCATCACTGATCAGATTGACCCATTCGAGATCATTGCTCTCGACATAACGGTTCATCGCTGCGAGCGTTTTGTCGAGGTTGACCCCAACGATGTCGAACTTACCAGCATAAGCTTCGAGGTTCTTTTTCATGTTGGGGATTTCGGCGCGGCAGGGGCCACACCAACTGGCCCAGAAGTCGACGAGTACGACTTTGCCGCGGTAGGCGTCCCAGTCAAGCGGGGCACCGGTCGAGGTCGCACAAGCGATTTCGATCGGGTTTCCGAGCAACTTCACTCGGCGAGCCGCGCCTTCCATACGAGCAGCTCGAGAACTCAAGTTCTCGTCCTCCGACTCGGCCATCTTGTCAGCCATGTAGAGATAGAACTGGGCTTCACCCTCGGGGTCTTTGGCGCTCGCCAAGCCCCGCGCGAGCGTCATGCCGATCGAGTACGATTCGCGGTCCATCGACGACTCGCTTACCAAGTCTTTGTATTGATTGATGAGCGCTGCGGTCTTTTCGGGATCGTTCGGGCGAATCTGCCGAGCCTTCGTGCTGAAGTCCGAAATGATCGCGATCTTTTTGAACGCGGGACGCTCATCTTCGCGGAGCGTGTCCATCAACTGGTCGAGCTTTTCGCCGAAAGACCGGTCGTAGTTCTTGACGAAGTTCAACGCCGCCATCGCCTCGCGAACCGCGAGTAATTCCTGGTCGTCGGTCTTGTCTTCCAATTCAAAAAGGGCTTCGGTCGCCGAGATCACCGCCTTGTAACTGGTCATGTACGATTTGAGCGTCCGTTCACGCTTGGACTTGACTTCACTCATGAAGGCGAGAAGCGTGTCGGCGTCGGCATCCTCGGGAACGGCGAAGGGATCGGCCTCCTTCGTTTCTTCGGAATCCTCGTCGGCAGACTGTGTTTCGGTCTTTTTGGAGTCCGCTTCCTTGGCGGATTCGGTCGCTGGTTCTTGGGCAGGCAAGCCGCCGGTGATGCAAATCACGAGCGCCAAAGAGAGGATGGCGCGAAATCGGATACTCATTCGGATGTCCCAACGGGGTGTTGCTGAAAATGACGCGGCAACAGTCTATCCGATCACTTCCGACCTGAGGGACGATTCGGGACCGCCCGCATCAATCGTCGCCAGAATCCTTCGTTGAAAGACTCTTGCCCTTGGGATTCCGGCGTGTCGCCGAGACGCGTGACGACGAGATTCAGCGAAGGGACCACGTAGCACTTTCGCCCGAGGGCACCAAAACCCGCCACCAGATCGCTCGGCGCGGCGGTGATAAGAGGCTGGTTCACCCGCCTGCCCTGGCGAATGCCGGAGCGTTTTCCATTGAGCCACCAAAGGTAGCCGTAGGCAAGGTTGAGCCGCTGCGAGGAATTTAACGCCTGCGAGAGATAGGTTTCGTCTCCCAGGACCGTCTGTCCATCCCATTTTCCCTGGGCCTGGACCAGCAGGCCGAACCGGGCGAGGTCGCGTGCGGTTGTGACAAAGCCCACGTCATTCGCGTCCGAAGCGGCAAGGAACGCGGAGGGCCTTGAAGCCCACTGGGACTCTTTCATGCCGATCGGATCGAGGAGCCAAGCCGACGTGAGTTCGTTGGCCGTCATTCCACTGGCTTTTTCCAAACACTTGAGTGTCTTTCCGTAGGCAGTCGAATTGTAGCGCCACTGTTTCCCCGCTTCAGCCACGGCGCTGAGTTGGGGCGTGAGTCCACTGGTCATCGTCAACAAATGACGGACCTTGATTTTTCCTTCGGCTTCGGCGCCCGCTTTTGACCATCCATTACCGAGGTGTTTGCTCACCGGATCCTCGAGGCCCAGCAGGGCCTTTTCGATGGCAATCCCCGTGAGGATGCTGACGATGCTCTTTTGCACCGATGCGATGTCTTCTTTGGCGTGACCGAGCGAGTTCTTGCCTTTGACCGAACCACTGTAACGGCGGCTCGGCGGCGACAGCGTCTCGTGACGTTCTGATAGAATGCGACCGCCGTGAACGATGACGATCGATGAAGTGCGACGCTCAAATGCGAAGTCGATCGCGTCTTGGAGCTTGTCCGGGTCCCAGCCGATTTCGGCGGCGGAAACCGTCTTCCATTCGGAATCCGGGAACGACAATTCTTCCCCGAAGGCGTTTGCTCCGAGGAATGTCAACGAGAAGGTCATCCAGAGCAAGCAAGTGCGAGCCAACATTTTAAGCTCCGTCGGAAAGAACTTTCGCAAACACGTCGCGGTCCACATTACCACCACAAATCGGCGCGGCAACCTTTTTACCCTTCAGACGTGTCGCCTCGACGGTAATCGCGGCGATCGCGGCGGCGCCTGCACCCTCGGCGACATTGTGCGTGCATTCGAAAACGTCGCGCATCGCTTGCTCCACCTGTTCGTCGGTCACCGCGACGATTCGAGAGACGTTCTCCAAAACAATCGGCAATGCCTCGTCATGAGGCTTTCGGCAGGCCATGCCATCGGCGATCCGCGTGTTCGCCTCGCACTCGACCGCTCGGCCAGCCTCGAAAGACCTCAAGTAGGCAGGCGCATTGGCGGAAACGACCCCCACGATTTCTGTCTTCAAACCCAGCGCGTCGCGGGCCGCTAGCGCCCCGCAGATTCCCGAACCGAGCCCTATCGGCACATAGAGGACATCCAAGCCATCGACCGCAGTCAAAAGCTCCAAGCTATAGGTCGCGACGCCGCACACGAGCGAATCTTCGAAGGACGGGACGAAGTGCAAGCCTTGCCGATCGGCCATTCGCAGGGCATCGTCGAGTGATTGCTGGAAGTCCTGTCCTGATTCGATCAGTGTCGCTCCGAGCCCCCGCATCGCCGCGTTCTTCTCGACGCTATTTCCGTGTGGGACCAAGATTGTGACGGGGATGTCGTACTTGGCGGCGGCGAATGCGATCGATTGACCGTGGTTTCCGCGCGTTGCACAGATCACTCCCTTGCCGAGTCGTCGAAGGGTCTCCGCGTTGGAGTCAAAGTAGACGAGGCCGCCGCGGACTTTGAAGGCTCCCACGGGGCTATGGTTCTCGTGTTTGAGCCACAATTCAACGCCGAGTCGGTCGCACAAAAGCGGCCAGCGATACTGAGGCGTCGGCGGCATGCTCTTGTAGACAATGCGGGCCGCCGCTTCGATGTCGGATCGATTCAAGGTCTCGTCAGCCTGTTGGTGTACCGATAAAGTCACGTGTCACACGATACCGGGACATCCGGTTTTTCGCACGATAGCCCAGGTGAAAACATGTCTGAAGGGTCCCGCCGGGTCGCAATGGTCACCGGCTCCGCAACCGGTGTGGGACGCGCCTGCGCTTTGCAGTTCGCGAGCCGCGGTTTCGATGTTGTTCTGAACTATTCTCGAAGCAATGAAGACGCGGAACGCACACTCGAGGAAGTTCAACAGTGCGGCGTGCGCGTGCGACTCATCCAGTGCGACGTTTCTGACGACAAACAGGTTCGGCGAATGTTGGGCGAGATCGAAGAGCATTTCGGGCGGCTCGATGCCCTGGTCAACAACGCGGCCGTGACGTCATTTGTCG
>JBCBLJ010000519.1:0-6057 GCA_038520195.1 Planctomycetota bacterium | reverse complement strand
TTCGTAGGTCTCGAATTCGTACCTCAAGCAACATTTCAATCGGCCGCAGCGCCCCGAGATTTTCGTCGGATCCAGGGTTGAACGCTGGAGTTTTGCCATCTTCATCGAAACCGGCGGCATTTTGGATAGAAACGTTGCTTGAGGTACGAATTCGAGACCTACGAAGAGCTGGCTGCCGACCTACCGCCCATCGGAGCGGAAATTTTAACCCGTGAAGGAACCGCGACGGTCTTGGCCCAGGACGTTCTTTCGCAACAATTGATGGTGCGGACCGAAGACAACCGAAGGATACTGATTGGTGGGGACACCGTCGTCCGAGTGACGAAGGGCCCTCCGCCGGCCAAAACGCGAGCCGGGAAAAGAAATTAGAATTGGGAAGACCGGAAAGATGCTCCTCGGAAGCACGGAAGTGCCCGCGACGCCAACCCCAGATAGTCAATGAGCAACGAACTGATGAACTCGCCTCTCCAAGCAATGCGGAAGCTCTTGAAAGAGGACGACCGGTACAAATACGAGGCGTACCAGTTCGTCCGCGAGGCGCTGCAATTCGCGCATGAAAATTTGCCGGAGATGACCCGCGTCGTTGCCGAAGAACCCTACTCCAAGTCGCGTCCCCGACATATTACCGGGCAACAACTCTGCGAAGCCTGCAGGCAGTATGCGATCGACCAATACGGTTACCTTGCCCGACTCGTACTCTCGAGTTGGGGGATCCACTCGACGAGCGATTTTGGCGAACTCGTCTACAACCTGATCCGCATCGAGCAAATGAGAAAAAGCGATTCGGACCGGCGCGAAGACTTCAACGATGTCTATTCATTCGACGGTGCGTTCGAACCCGACTTTGCAATCCCGCGTTCCAGCGATAGTGCCTAACCCGCTGATGCGGTGAACCTGACGAGCCTTCCATGAATCCCTCCGTCTTGTTTCGCGCCGCCACGCTGTGCGTTCTCTTTGTCGGCATCCTCCCCCGCCACGTCTCGCACGCTCAAGACCCAGCCGCCCCGCCCACCGACGTCAAGCCGAAGGAAGAGGCACGCAAGAGCTATCTGGGCCGTGTTGTCGCAAAACCGATGAGTCACCTGGGCGCGGGTTGGCTCATTCGACCCGAACGAGACGACGAGGAGAACGCGTCGAACTCTTTCCAACAATTGAAGTTGAAAGAGGGGATGGCCGTTTGCGACCTTGGATGTGGCAACGGCTACTGGACGCTGCCGATGGCCCGCGATGTCGGCTCGACAGGAAAGGTCTACGCCGTCGACATTCAGCCGGAGATGTTACAAAAGCTTGAACAACGCGCAAGTCGATTTGATCTCAACAACATCGAACCCGTCTTAGGTAAGGTTGACAATCCGGAAGTCCCCGTCGACTCGCTCGACTTACTACTGATGGTCGATGTCTACCACGAGTTCTCCCATCCACAGTCGATGCTTTGGGAAATCCGTCGCGCCCTGAAGCCCCAAGGCGTCGTTGCGCTGCTTGAATACCGTGAAGAAGATGAGACGGTACCGATCAAGCCGCTTCACAAGATGGCGAAAAAGCAAATCCTGAAGGAGTACGAGGCCAATGGATTTAAACTCGTCCGAGAGTACAACGAACTGCCATGGCAGCATCTGATGTTCTTCGCCCGTGATGACAGCCCGCTCGAGAAGATTGAGGCGGAGCCGACCGACGAAGTTTTGAAGCGATTGCGATCTCGCCTGTAGGCGGTTGCCGCCGAGAGGTTCCGACGTCCATGCCAAGATCACGTCGGCTTGTTGGCAAACCGTTCCCGCTTCGCACGCTGTCCCAAGGCGAGCCCGATGGCGACGACGCCCGCCAGCCCGGCGGCGACGAGGAACCTTTGTTTGTCGGCCGCCAACGCTTGGTCGATGTTGGAATCGAGCCGACGCCGAAGTTCCCCTTCGGAAATCGTTGCCAGACGCTCCTCGAGCTTCGCGACACATGCGAACCAGCCATCATTGGTCGCCTCCGTGAGGTGCCCCGGCTGCGGCGGTTGAAACAGGTCGTTCGTTCGATCCAGTTTCCAGATTGGCGCTCCACCGTGATGGCGGGAAACATAGAACGACCAAAGACATCCCCGCCACCCGCTCGCGTACATCTCCGCATAGATACTCGGACCGTCGTCAACCGCACTCGTTGGCCCCTGTCGGTTTGCGGTCGGATAGGAAATCTCGCCCCGAAATGATTCGGGTACGGGCGGATTGACGTAGGGAATCAGCGTTTGTCTCCGTATCCACATACGCGGGGACTGCTTTTCCCACAATAAGCCGGCGATCAATAGCAGGATCGCGATTGCCAGAAGCGCGAACGATGTCCGCATGGCGAATGCGGAAATCTACTCGACGGACACTTTGACGGCGGTGCCGTCTGCCTTGGTGAGGCGGAACTGGAATTCCCAGTCCTGTGCCCATGGTTCGGTTTGCGCGTTTTGCAACACTTTGATCAGCACAGTGTTCTCGCCGTTGACCAATTGGCAATCTCCGATGTACTGATCGATGCGGCTGCCAGAGTGATAGACATCGTTGCTGATCACCAGTTTGCCATTGACCCACGCTTTGTTCGCGCAGATGCATCCAAGTCTGGCCTGGGCGGCGCCGATTTGTGACTTGTCGTTCAACTGGAACTTCGCGAACACGTAAGCGACGGCGTCTTTCTCACGGGCGAGCGGTTCATTGAGGTCAACCATGCCTAGCGAGTCATCGCTGGTGATGTCCTGCCACTGGCAAGTGCCAGACTTTCCTTTGAACGCTTTCGTGAAGAGCGGGTTGCCCGACTCCATGTAGGCGTTCTCGACTTGATAGGCCGTATCAAAGTGTTTGCTGTCGGCGTTGTCGAAGGGACCAATCAGGGACCACTTGCGAACAAGTGCCAGTTCGGTCGCCAGATCGACGTCGACCCCAATCTCCTCGAGCGCCTTTGCGGCACGTTCCAACTGATTCGGTGTCCGACCATTTGCAATCACCGAGCGAAGAATCGACTCCGCCTTTTCAGGCTGCTTCTTTGAGTCAGCCAACATCGAATCGATTTTCAAGAATCGAACCGGCAGGCTTGGGTCTGTTTCGGCCCGCGCCAGCAGCGACGATTCGATTGCTGGATCGTCTTGGGTCAGCAACTGAAACGCGACGTAGCGAGCGTCGGCGTCTTGGCTGCGGTCATCGAAAAAGGCTCGCAGTTCCTTTTTCGCAAAACCACCATTATCGGAGACGTCCGCGGCGAGTGACCGCAACCAGTTGGTTCCGCGTTGGGTTGCGTTCGGAAATGCCTTGAGGATCGAAACGACTTCCGAGCTGGGAAGCTGTTGCAGTTCCGCAGCGGCCGCCGCAGCGGCTCGGTCATTGGCTGCCGAGCCATCGGTCGATGCGACCGCTTTCAAAAGTGACGTGCGGTCGGCATAGGCGTCGTCCGAGGAAAGACCGCTGAGCAGCGCGGCCAGGACCAGAGCGAACGTAAGCTGAATTTTCATCGTGCGAAACCCTTGGAAGTGTGGCACCCAACCCGGATACCGTTTCGCACCATGATAACGCGATGCGGCCGACATTCGCAGCCGCGGAAGGCTTCCTAAAGCAGACCTTCTTTTTCAAGCATCTCGCGATACTGGTCCCGTTCCCTTCGAGTGGCTTCGAGATCGAAGACGAGGTACTTCATGTCGAGTCGCAACTGTGACAGGGCTTCCTGGACAAGGTTCAGGATTCGTCGTCGGCGAGTACTGCACTCGACTGCCCGCGCCAAAGCGGGGGCGATGGAGTCGCGATAGTGTGCGGGAAGTGCATCGATCGCTGTCGTCAACTCACGCAGCTCCTGCGGAATCTCGTCGTTGGTTGATTCGTTCGATCCAATCGTCGACTTTTGCATGCGCCAGGCTCCGGAAGGGAAACTTGAATGATTTGTTGCATGCGTCCAATGCACTCGCGATGCCAGATCCGACCGGCAGGCCACTCTCTTTTCGTAAACCGTTGTTAGCAATCTACTTACGAAGACTGCGATGTCACGTTGCGAAAAGCCCACGATGCAAAACCGAAACAGGTTCAATCTTGGCTCTGCGTCTTAAATCTTGCTATAGCAACGTTTTACGCGGACACGTGCGGGGTGCGACGGAAGTGGAAATATTTCAACATTGTCGCGTCGACCACACGCTTGATTCACGAACTTGGCCGCTCACGGTCATCCCGGAAGCCAGTCCCCCGTCGCGACTGGCGATTGTTGAAGGAACGGCGATATGGGTCAACGATTGTCAGCCCGAATGAGAGTGTCTGTGGCCAAACCGCCGTGGGTCGTTCGGACTTGGCAAACCTTGCTGAGCGTTTTCTTGCTAACGCAGCTGTGTCCGTGTCTTGCTCGGGCGGATCTTTATGATCCCTTGGACGCGTATCCGCCGAGGTGGTCACTTTCGAATTCTGACTGCGATGCAAGGCTCACCGAGCACGAGAGTTTGCCTCAGGGCGGAGCGCGAGGCGGCTGCGAGTCGGTCACGTTCGACGCAGCGCACGGGACGGAGGTCCTGTTGGTCTATCCGGTCGAGCCAGTTCGTGCGCTGGACGATCTCGTCGCGAACGTCGCGGTGATGAGCGCCAAAGCTGGCGCTCGAGTTGCGTTGAGAGTCCGTTTTCCCTACCTGCGTGACACTCAGTCGCGACGCCCCGTTTCAGTTCTCCTCTACGGCGCAGCTTATGATCGGCCGGGAAGGTTCCAGTCGATCGGTGTCGGCAACATGGAACGCGCGCTGAGAATCAAGCTGGCGAATCTTCGCGGCAGTTACGGCGCGGATGCAAACCTTGACGATCCCTACGTCGATGCGGTTGCGATCAACGCGTACAGCGGACCGGGAACGACTAACATCAGGATCGACGAACTCTCTCTGCGAGGGATGGTCTCGGTCGGCGACGCCGGACGCGTTGCCCCCTTGCCGCCGATTGCCAATGCGGGGCCAACGACACCAGCACCCGGAACGGGCATGGACCGGGCTCTTCGGCTAAACACCGAAACGCCCGTCAATGATCCAGCGTTTCCGCGTGACACCGTCATACGCATTCTCGAGCACAACGGCGAGCCTCTCACCTGGGTCCGTTCGCTCGGGTTCGATGCCGTGTTGCTCGCGACGCCACCGGATGACCAGATCTTGCGAGAAGCGATTCGCGCTCGCTTGCTCATCTACGCGCCGCCGCCATCGGCACCGGACCCCGCGTTGCGGACGCTTCTCGATCCGATCGCCGCCTGGTACCTCGGTAAAAATATCGCCTTGGACAATCGGCGGGTGGAACAGACCGACCGAACCATCCGTCAGTTGCGAGAGCTCCCAAACCTTTGGCGGCGCCCGATCGTCGTGGCCCCGGCGGAGAATTGGGCGGCGTACGCACAGTTCGCCGATGGTCTCGTTTGCGATGTTCCTCCCCGGATTCGTGATCTTGCGGTTTCCGAGGAGACGCTTCAGTTGGCTCAACGACAAGCACGAATTGGTAGTCAGACGGATTTCGCCGTCTCGGTCGCCGTCGGTCCGCCCTCACGCGCGGCGGTCATGAATCAAGCGATTGAGTCTCGGATCGGCGCGCCGCCTGCCGAGTCCATCCGCTGGCAATCGTTGCTTGCGCAGACGATGCAAGCGCTGGAACAGGGACCGCGCGCCATCCTGTTTCGTTCGACGGAGTCTTTGGTCTCCGGGACAGTGGAATCGCATCTCCGCGCAATGGCGTTGAGCTACATCAATCGAAGTATCGCGATGCTTGGCCCATGGTTGGTCGACGCCGAACCAGGCCTCGCCTATCCGGTCGGCCCCGACGGCTATCGCTGCGGGAGGCTACTCGGTGGCGAAGCAGAGCTTTTGCTGATCAGCAGCGAACAAACTCGCGGCAACGAAGTCCTAGCCGGCGATGGCCGTGTGATCGAAGTCGCGTTGCCACCGGATCGAGTGAATATGGTGGCGTGGAGAATGACGGGGTTTCGCGCGGAGAGCCTGCCTGTCGAACGCACCGAATCCGGCTGCCGGATCAGTCTGGTCTCGCCGGACGTGGCCGAGTGGGTTGTGCTGAGCCGTGACGCCACACTCGGTGCGAGGCTCGA
>JBCBLJ010000949.1:0-3003 GCA_038520195.1 Planctomycetota bacterium | reverse complement strand
GATCGTCGGCCACGTCGCAAATACTTCGACCGTCTCGCCGATGATCCAGAATGGTCTCGCTACTGACACGACCTATGAAATCGACGATGGATCGAGCGTCACAGCCATTCCAATGATCCAATCGATTCCGCCGCAGGGCGAGTACTTTGCCGGACGCCCCTGGCTCTCGTTGGGGACATTCTCCTCGACCAGCGGAACGATCACGGTCACGCTCGGCGGAACCGATGGCGCCGTGCTGGCCGATGCGTTGCGAGTCGAAGCGATACCGAAAACGACGCTCGAATCGATCTATTTGGCAGGGAATCCGCTCGACGACGTGGCTCGCGATGGTTTGGTCGCTCGCCTCGGCGATCATAGCGTCGGCGTCTTCACTTCGCCAAATGCGAGTCGTCCCGAACTCGCACCGCTCCCTCCCGTCAACAACCTGGAAGCCTCGTTGTCCTTCGACAATGACGTGGTGGTCTTACCGCGCGACGTGCTACACGGTGCGACGAGCTTTATTGCGGAGTTCTGGTTGAAGGCAGATGCCGCACAACACAGCACCGTGATCTCTGGAGCTCAATCCAGTTCCGCCGCCAATGAGTTCTTTTACACGCTGCTGACGCCGACCTCGATCCGTGTTGCGTACAACGGCCAAGCCGGCCTCGACTTTACCGTCCCGTCATCCATTACAAGTTCGCTTGCTGATTCTCAGTGGCATCACCATGCGGTCGTCGTGGATGACGTTACCAATCGGATAGACGTTTACATCGATGGACAATCGCTTGGTTCTCAGGCGATGAACGTGGTTCCCTTATCGATCGCGCCCGGTGGGCTTGTGTTGGGACAAGAGCAAGACCGGGTCAACGGACGGTACAGCACGAATCAGGCACTCTACGGTGAATTGGACGAGGTCCGAATATGGAATGGCTTCCAGGAAGGCGCGAGCACCGAACAGATCGAAAGGTGGCTTGAACTCAATCTGAACCAAACGGTCAGCACTTCCGATCCATCACTGCGAGCCTATTACCGGTTCAACGGGCTGGGTGACACGCAGGTGGTCGATTCCTCGATCCACGGCCGGACCGGTTTCAAAGGCGACACGCTCGGAGGGGCTCTCGATTCACGTCCCGGTCCGACGCGAGCCGACAGCGCTCCGATTACTGCCACGCAAGAGATTGATCTCTCATTGAAAGATAGTGCTCAAGTCGATGCGGATGGGCATTCAGTGACGTACACCGCGACGAGTGACGACCCACTCGTTCAAGTCTCCATTTCCGGAAACGTACTACAGCTGTCGTACCCCGTGGACCGCGTCGGCACCACGCGAATCGGTGTGACCGCGACGGACGAGTTTGGCCGACAAGACCGCACTGCGTTTGATCTCAACCTCTCGAGGCTTGGGAGTGAGGTGGACGCAGCGACCGCGAGCATCCTGACCTTCGACGGCCCCTTCGCCGTCAATGGTTCGATCGACCAAGAATACGGCGATCGAATCACGGCTTCGATTGACGGTGCGTATGGATACGGCGGCGGAGTCAACGGCCCGAGAACCCCGAATGTCGAAGTCGCATACTCGTCAACGACACTGTTTTATCCGTTCGGATTCTCCGGCCTGAACAACGTCGCCTTCGCCGCGGGAGGCCCCGGTGAAGTCACCTTGCAGGCGGATGCGGGGTACTCCGTGTCCTTGTTTGGCTTCGACATGGGAGGCAGCGAAGCCAATTCCGCGACGCCGCTGGTCGAAGTGATTGATCAAGACGGCACGATCTTATTCTCCGAGTCAAACATCGCACTGCCCGATACATCGCCCGCTCGAGAGTTTGACTTTGCCGAGCCACTCGTTGGCGAAACGCTCATCATTCGCTTCGCGCGACATCTCCCGGGAAGCAATCCGATCGGTATCGACAACATTGAGTTTGCGCAGGAGACGATCCAAGTCGAACATCGACCTTTGTATGGTTCGGTCTTCCAGGACATCGACGGCAACGGTGTCAGTGATCCGTCTGAATCACCGGTCACGGGTGTCGCCGTTGAGATCTTTGATGGAAACGGAACACCCGTCCTGTGCAGCATCACCGACGCGGATGGGAACTATCGATTGCCAGTGGACTTGGCTCTGGAGCGCTACTCGATTCGCGTCACTCCACCACCTGGTTGGGAAACGAGCGGCCCTGAGTCATTGACGTTTGCCAGCGGCGAACTCTTCGACTTTACCTACGAGTTCGATGTCGACCCGATCGATGTCGCTACGATCGATCTTGACAACAACGGAGCACCCGACTTTACGCAGGTCGGGCAGCCGACGGTCGCCGATGGCGTTGCAACGGTTTCGACCAACCAGCGCTATGGTGACAACACAAACTTGGACGAGGCGTGGGACATCCTGGCACCCACGGTGGAGACCGGATTCATCGTGGACGTTCGCGTGAAAGTCCTCAGCGACACGGGCTCCCAAGGCGCCATTTCATTGTCTGCCTCGCCGGAGGGCACGATAGGCAACGCGTTGATCAGCATTGGCGCCAACGACCTCAGTTACCGAAACCTTGACGGGTCCTACACCACGCTAAGCACGGCGAACAACACCGCTGACTTCCATGACTTCAGGATGATTCAACATCCAGGCGAAGAAAACGCTTACTACGTTTACCGTGACGGCATCCTGGTCAATCCGGGCGGAATTCCGCTGCCGTCAGCGATCGATTTTCAGGTCGCACCGCGGTTGGTGTTTGGCGATGGCGGAAGTGCCTGGAGCGGCACCACTGAGATCGACTCCATTCGCTTTGGAATCCCGAACCGCACGTTCGACTTCGGCCTCACAAAACCGATCGACCTCGGATCGGACCGGGCGGTTGTCGAAGGAACCCTGCAAACGTTCTCGGTCACCAGTTCATTGGCGCTCGTGGATCATTCTTGGGAAGTCACTGACGAGCAAGGGGCGGTCGTCGCGCATGGAGCGGACTCGACGTTTGAGTTCCCCGCGGATGACGATGGCATTTTTGCGGTCACCGTTTACGCCGTAAG
>JBCBLJ010000881.1:0-3350 GCA_038520195.1 Planctomycetota bacterium | reverse complement strand
TCGGCTTCAATCTATTCCTTTGGAAGCCGATGGAACAGAGCAGCGCGACGTTCACCAGTGGGCTGAAGCTTCGCACGTCCGGCGCTGCTCCGATCGCCGCATGATCCGGAGCATCCGAACCGTCCGACGGCGAAGTCGGGGGAGCATCCTCTGCTTGAGCGTTTTGGCCGTTACCCGGCGTCTGCGGGCTGGGCCGACCTTGCTGTGGCGGCGCCAGGTTGGGTTGCCCTTGAAAGATGTTTCCCTGTGAGGTGAAGCCCGGCGGCGAGTAATTAGCGCCATTGATCTGCGGATTCGGCGGCATACCGTTGGGGTAGGGCGCTCCCGAATACATCCCGCCATTCTGTGGGTAGTAGGCATTCGGATAAGGATTCGAATTGAATTGGTTGGCCAACAGTTTGGCTCGCGCGTCTTTTTCACGTTCCCTTAGCAAGCGTTCCTGAACCATGCGTTCAAGCGTCTCTTCGATGGTCTCCTTCTGCCCTGCGTTTTGAAGTGCAGCGCTTGATCGTTCGCCCGCGAGCGCCATCGGGTCGCGGGTTTGACCCCCGGTGAGGCCGCCGTTTGAACCGGAATACAGGGCGTTCACTCCGTTTCGCGGTTGTCGCCCCGCGTCGTAGCCGGCGAGCGAACCGTTCGAGGCTAGACCGGTATTGCTCGTGTTGAACGTTCCGGCCCCAGCGGCCGCCTGGTTGCCCAACGTTGTCGATGGTAGCCCGAAGCTGCCCGACGCGACTCGGGCGTTTTGCGCGGCATCGCGGGCTTCCATTTCGCGCCGCTTCATGAACTCGTTGTGCAAGTAGTTCAGGTAGTTCGGGTCCATGAGTTTGGGTTCGTTGCGCGGGATACCAAACATCGACACCAATTCCTCCAAGTGCTGTGGCGTCCAATTGGCGGGAAGACTCTGAATCACGCTCGGAGGAAACGTTGTTCCGGCACCCATGGACCCGTTTGCGGTCGACGAAGCGTTGCGGGTGGTTCCGTAGAGCAAGTCATCTCCTGTGCCGGCCGCGCCTTGGCTGGCGGCACTCCCAAACGCGTTCCCGGCCGCAGCACTTCCGGCGGATTCAAAGAGCCCCGCCAGGCTCGCCGTATCGCCTCTGCCCAAGTCTTGCTGCGGCAACGAAATGTCGTTCGGTGGCTTGATGAAACCTTGATTGCCTTGACCACGTTGTCTTCCAAGAGTGCCGTCCGCTGCTGGTGTGGCCGGGCTCCCGCCAGGAGGTAGCGCCATCGCGCGGGCACGTTCGTCGGCTCGTTGTTTTGCGAACGGATCCGGCGGCGGTTTCGCGAACGGTTGCTGGGCCGCTTGACGCTGATTGGCCAGTTCAGACTCGCGTCGCATTCTGGCCGCAAGCGGTGACTCGGGCGCATCGGCTTCCTGAGTTCCGGAAACCGTTTGAATATTGCCCGTTGGGCGGACCGGCTCGGTGGATGGCAGGGTGAGTGTGGGTGAATTCGGCACCCATTTGTTTTCGCGGGCTCGCGGTGCGGCGGGCTCAGTGCTCGGGCCGCCTGGAAATGCGGTCGCGCGGCTCGTGCCTCCGGACAGATCGGCGCCTGAACGAGTCGCCGAGCCTTGACTACCAAACCCAACCTGGGGCTTAAACAAACGCAACTTCGTCGTTGGCTCTTGCGTCGTCGACTGCGCCGAAGTGTTCAATCCCATGAACATGACGCAGACGATGGCGACCATTCGCTTTTCGATGGTTCCGCCCATGACAATCATCCCTGAACAATATGTACGGCATCCGTTTCACGCCCGGAGCAGAATCGGTGATACAAATCAGTTACATTTCACCTTATACGGACTTCGGGCGCGTGTTTCATGCCGAGAGTAACGCGTTCCGGTGCTGTAGGTAAAGAGAGTTTCCCGACGCCCGATGAGAGCCCTCCACGTGACGAAGCGTCAAAAGCCTGTTTTGTGCGTACTTTTCTGTTTGCTTGCATTTCTGGGTTGCAGCTCGGATTCAAAACCGTCTACCGGCGATCCCTCGTCGACTCAGGTTGCCGTTCAACTGAACTGGTATCCGGAGTCCGAGCATGGGGGGCTTTATCAGGCGCTCAGTGATGGAACGTATGCTGCCGATCAGCTCGATGTCGTGCTGCGTCCGGGCGGGCGTGCGACGCAGATCGCGACCGAACTCGCGCTTGGTCGGTGCGAATTCGCGATCGCCAACGCGGATGATGTGATCATCGCCAATCAGGAGGGGCTCGATATCGTTGCGGTCATGGCGGCGATGCAGGATCATCCGCGTTGCATCATGGTGCGTGATGACAGCGGCGTCGCCGGTTTTGAAGACTTGCGTGGAAAGACGTTTCAGCGCGGCGACCGAGCCTACGTCGAGTTCCTCCGTTCGCGGGGGTTTCTCGAGGGAGTGAAGGAGGTCCCGTACCACGGCAGTATCGCGTCGCTGGTCGCGGATCCCGAGATCGTCATTCAGGCATATTGTTGCGCCGAACCGCTCTTGGCAAAACAGCAGGGCGTCGCCGTCAAGACATTGATGGTGAGCGAGCTGGGCTTCAATCCATACTCAAGCGTTTTGGTGACGAGCAAAAAGGTGCTGGAAGAGCGTCCCGAAATGGTGCGTCAATTCGTGAAGGCGACGCGAGTCGGGTGGCGCAACTATCTCGCCGACGGTAAGAGTGGCAACGCCGCGATCTTGGAAGCCAACGATCATGGAATGACCGCCGAGGCGCTTCAGTTCGGTTCCGAAGCGATGCGAGAGCTTGCAATGCCAGAAGGTGTGACCGCAGAGAGTGTCGGCATGATGAGCGATGAGCGTTGGCAGAGTCTATTCGACCAAATGGCCGAACTGGATTTGGTCGACCCAGAAGAAGTCAACGCCGCCGACTGCTACACACTCGATTTTCTCGACTAGCGAGTCACCACGCGCGACTCCCACTTTCCACTTCCAACTCTCTCTCAACTTTCAACTCCCAACTCTCCACTCCCACTCTACCTCCGCTGCCCGACCTACTGACCCAAGTAGGCGTCGATCTGTTCGGCTTTGCGAAGCAAGTAGGGGATATGCTGTTCGGTGGTTTTGACCAGCCGCGACATTTGCCGCATCTGTTCGGCAAACTCTCCGGCAAACTTACGCTGTTGTTCGTCGCGCCAAGTTTGCTCCAGCTGATTCATTTGTGTTCCCAACGCCGTGGACCGCTCCTTCAACTCTTCGACGAACCGGTGAAGGTGTGATGCGAATTGACGCAGCTGTTCGGGATCGACGACGGCTTGGGACATGATGGAAAGTGGAAAGTGGAAAGTGGAAAGTGGAAAGTGGAAAGTGGAAAGTTGAAAGTTGAAAGTTGAAAGTTGAAAGTGGAAAGTTGAAAGTTGAAAGTGG
>JBCBLJ010000066.1:0-17904 GCA_038520195.1 Planctomycetota bacterium | reverse complement strand
TGATCAATGCATGAGTCGGGGTGTTCACGCGTTTGAAGAGTCCTCGACTTTACTCGGGATATCGCCTCCCATCGGTCTCACCAACGAAACCATCTCGCCAACCGGATCGCTCAAAGCGACGGTCGCTTGAGGCTCTGGGGGGGCAATGAGGCCGCCTACTTTCTTCCAATATAGATGGCTTCTCCCGTGAACGCCGCCCGCAATGCGTCATCTTCCCAAGACCTCCATCCGACGGCCGGGTCTGCAACGAGCCATGTTCCATCGTCGGCGCGGCTGTGGACAACGATTGCGTGCTTTTCGCCGTCGTTGCGGAGAAGCCCGCGAATGAGTCCGGGGGATTGCACAGGTTCGAACTGAACGACAGCAACATTGGGCAGTTGGTTCTTTGACTCCCAAAGCCGAATGCTGTGGTCTGCAATCCGAGCCTCCATTCCGGTCCCCTGAAGCCCCATCTCGATTCCTCGAAATAACCCAAGTGTGGATGTGCCTTCATTGCTTGTTAGGCAAAGCCTGGCGAACGTCGCTTCGGACGAGCGGGACTCCTGTTGCGACCCCGTGTCGCGTCTCGCCATCCGTGACGTTCGTTCAAGCACACCTTGCAGGCGGAGCAGCGTGGCGACGGCGGCCGGACCACAACTCGCAGAGTTGCTTTGCAGGCAAACACCGTCTTGCCAGTGATCGCTGTCAGAAAGCTGGATGGGTGAGAGATAGGGCCGAGAGACAGGTAGCATCAGGAAACCCGCCGCAATCATCAAAAAGAAAACTGTCGCGAATTTTCTCGACCGTTCTCGCAGGGCCGACATTTCGGTCGCTAAACCGGCAGTGAATGCCAAGAATATGGGCATCCAGTTGGACCAGCAAATGACCGCCGAAGTCGGAAAGGCATGGGCCCAGGTCAAGTTCCCGACCACGCCGAAAGCAAAAACGAGTGAGAGAGCGAGGCACTCGAGGAACAAAAAAGGACGATCTCGATAGACGCTGAGCGACAACCGCCGGCCCGCCCAAAAAGCCAGTCCGGAGATCGCGGCGACAAAACCCAGCGCGATCCAGAGATCCACTCCCATATGTCGTCTCGTGTGAGAGTTCCAGCGGGAAGCATTTGCATGCCGTGTGCCGCTCTCGCCGAGATTGCACAAGCTGCTAAATGTGAAGGAACCATGAATTATTGGCGCGCCGCAAGAGAGAATCGATGCCGATTCAGGTCGATTGGTTGAAAAACATGGTTTTAAACGGGGGGAGGGCTCTTTTTCATTCTTGCGTCGCGGCGAAACCGGAGAATCGCCATGCGGAAACAAAACAACGGGATAAGGCAGTGCTTTGAACGTGACGGACACGCGGAAACAAATGCTTCACATGTCGAGCGATGTTGAGCTGATCGAGAAGGGTGGCATCGAGCCCACGCGACCAAGCCCTTTCGCGAAGAAAGTCACCAATCACGCCTGTATGTTTACATATCAAGACATCACGATATATTGAGCGGATGGTAGCGAAGAGAAAACGCACGAAGCAATTGGACAAACCACAGGGCAACGTCTCCGATTTTGTTGACGCCGCAGAGTGCCTTAAAACACTCGCCCATCCCGTCCGACTTCGCGCCGTTCAGATGTTGATCCACGGACGGTACACCGTTGGAGAACTCGCCAAGGATTGCGGCGTTGCGGACAATGCAATGTCGGATCACCTACGATTGCTGCAACGTTGCCGGTTCCTCACCAGCCAACGAGATGGCCGTCGCGTCTTTTACAGCGTTTCCGAACCACATCTTCAAGATCTCATGGCCTGCATCGAAAGTCGCTTCCTCACCGATGCGATCAAGTGACGGCTTCATCGACTGGGAGTATCAGGCATGCAAACCATCGACATTCGCCAGATCGCCAACCTCATCAAGGATGAACGCCCCATCGAACTGGTCGATGTCAGGACGCCCGTCGAGTTCCGTGCGTTGCACGCTACCGGTGCCAGGAACATCCCTCTCGATCGAATCGACGCCCACGAGATGAGGCAAGGCGACGGAGCGGACGAGACGATTTATCTGATTTGTCAAACGGGAAATCGGTCCAGATCGGCCGCAAAAAAACTACTCGCGGGCGGGCTCGAGAACATCATCAGCGTGGACGGCGGAACCGACGCCTGGGTCGCCGCCGGGCTACCGGTCGTTCGCGGGCTCAAGGCAATCTCACTGGAGCGACAAGTTCGAATCGCCGCGGGGTCGCTTGTCTTCCTTGGTGCCACACTTGGTTTTTTCGTTCATCCGTACTTTATCGGGGTTAGCGCCTTCGTCGGTGCCGGTTTGGTTTTTGCCGGACTCACCGATACTTGCGGGATGGGTCTGCTGATCGCAAAAATGCCGTGGAATCAAACGACGGATTCCTGCTCGACGTCATAGGCTTCCGAATTGCTGCGATCCGACAAAGACTTTGCTCGCTTCACCCGAAGACTCTTGCGAGCCGGACAACAGAGCGATGCGGCGGCATTCGATTTGTTTCGCGCCGAACAGCCGGTCCTCGAAGATCAGATCAGACGCGATGCTCGACGAAATGGTCCCCTTGCGTTTTGGGGACGCTCACGAAATCACGACGAATTCGCACGGCAACCCATTGTCGACCCTTTGGTTCTTCGGCTGCTGGAAAGACTCACGGGACGGAAACTCGCGGCGCAGACCCCACATGCTGGATTGCAACACTGTTACGGCTACCTGTTTTCCAATCTCGAGACACCTTATGGCTACAAACGCCAACGTTGGATCGAAACGGGGCTGGAGGATTCACTGGGGCTCCACCCGTCCACTCTGAGCCCGACGCCGAATTGCGGCACCTTGCTCGCCAACGCAACCCTTCTTTCCGGTCGGATCGCCTATCGCGGGCATCGCCTTCATCAGAATCGTCTCGCCAGCGTCCTCGGCAAAAAAGCCTCCGCCGAACTCACTGAACTCTCGTTACGTGGAATCACGCATTTCCGGATGAGCGAGCGGGTGAAGAAGACTTGGCGCAAGAAGCAAACCGCTTGGACGCTGCAGACGGATATTATCCAGGCCGAAAACGGTTACGCAGCATTGGTCTACAGCATTCGCTACGACGACGATCGCCACCACCTGGTCACCCTGTTTCCGGTCGACCAAGCAACATCCGATGAGATACGGACCCGAGCGGAAAGCACAGGGCAAACCTCCATTCGGACGCGGTACAACGCCCACGTCCCCGGACTGGCCGGAGAATCGCTCAACGGCCGCATCTCACTTCGTGAGTTTTGACCTGCCGATCCGGCGCACAACAACGCGCGGTGCGAACGACGACTCGCTATGGATCGCAATCGCAACAGCAACACTGGTCATGATCATCAGCCAATCATCTCCGCTGCCGGGACGACGAACGGCTTTCCAGGCAAGATGTGATGAACGACAGAGACCTGTATCCCGAATGCATCTTGGATAATCCCCTCCGTGATGACCTCTTCCGGTAACCCAACGGCCCGAAGCCTGCGGTTGGCAAGGACCGCGATTCGGTCGGCAAACATCGCCGCAAAATTGAGATTGTGAAGCGTGACAATCGCGATCAGTTGGTTGTCATGGACCAACGATCGAAGTTGCCCGAGACACTCGAATTGGTGTCTCAAATCGAGTCCGCTCGTTGGTTCATCCAATAGCAGAATCGGCGATTCTTGAGCCAACGAACGAGCGAGAACGGCTCGTCGCCATTGACCACCGGATAGACTCTTGATCGATCGGTCACGCAGTTCCTGGATCCCGGTCAGCTCCATCGCTCGATCAACCGCCCGCGTGTCATCCGAAGTGAACGGCAAAAACCATCCGCGATGAACGCTGCGTCCGAGTTGCACCATCTCCTCCACCGAAAAGCTGGTATCGTTCGGCTCGAACTGTGGCATCAGGGTTAGTCGCGTCGCCAGTTCGGTTCGTGACCAGGACTTGATCGGTTGTCCGTCGACCAAAATGCTTCCACTCTGAGCGTGCAACTGACCCGCTAACAACTGCAACAAGGTGGTTTTCCCTGCCCCGTTGCCTCCAAGTAAGACCACCAACTGCCCGGGGTGAAACTCTAACGAGAACCGCTCAATCACCGGTTCGTCGCCGCGATACGCGAAGCCAACATCCGTCGCCGAAAGACTCGTCATGACACGGACGCTCCTGATCGTGAGCGGGGCGCAGCAATGAGCAACCAGAGAAAAAACGGGCATCCCAAAATCGCCGTCACGATTCCCACCGGAAGCTCTGCCGGGGCAATCACAATTCGCGCGATGGTGTCAGCAATGAGCATCAACATGGCACCCACAAGGGCACTCATCGGAATCAAATCGGAGTGCCTCGGCCCGACCATTGAGCGTGCGATGTGCGGCCCGATCAGCCCCACGAATCCCACGATGCCCGCGGCGGCGACCGAGGCCGCAGTACACAGACTGGCGGCCACCACCACAAACCAACGGAAATGCCGTAGAGGAAGGCCAAGCGATACCGACGCAGTGTCACCGAGCGAATAAACGTCGAGCGCTCTGGCGGACAGCATGACGGCAAAGCCTCCGAGTCCACCGAGCACCAAAACCAAAGTCGCCGTACCCCAGTGGCTGCTAGCTAACGACCCCATCAACCAAGTCAAAATGACCACGGCCCTTTGATCGCAGAGGAACATCAACAACGAGACCATGGCGTTGACCATGCTGCTAATGACGACTCCGGAAAGCAACAACGTGGCGCTTGTCCGAGACGACGAAAGGCTCGCAATCAACATCACCGTGAACACGACCCCCAACGCGCCTCCGACCGCCAGGATCGCCGTCGCACCGACGGACAAAAAGGCCATCTGCAACCCACTCACGACCACGATGGTCACTCCCAACCCCGCGCCACTGGAGGCTCCAATGATGTACGGTTCCGCGAGCGGATTTCGAAAGAGTCCCTGAAACGCGCAGCCCGCCGCAGCCAACGAAGCCCCCACACTGATTGCCGCCACGATTCTCGGCAGCCGCAGTTGGAGCAGAATCGTCAACTTGGTTTCATCAATCCGCTCGGACCCGGTGAGTGCACCAAAAACCTCCGACGGCGAGATCGACGTCGCTCCCACGAAGCTGGAAACCAACGCAAGAATCAACGTGGCGAACATCGCACCGATCGTCAACCGTCGCCGATTCAACGGAGCTCCTCCGGCTCAGTGGGCTTTCCAAAAACCTGTTCGGCGGCCCCCGGATACGCCACGACAATGATCTCCGAAAGCGCATCCAACAGGCGAGGACCGCACCGCGAAACTTCGTCCCCCGAGATGAGATAAATGCGTTCGTTTGCCACCGCCGAGATCGATGCCCAGCCGGGACGCGATCGGAACGATTCGATCTCGACCTCCTCGAAATGGCTCGTCGGCGCAAGGATCAAATCGGGGTTCCCTTCAATGACCGTCTCCGAGCTAATCCGAGGGTAACGCGTGGTTGTGTCTGAAAGAATATTCTCCAACCCCGCCTCGGCTAGCACTTCTCCAATGAACGAATTCGGCGCGGCGGTCATCAGCGGCTCGTCCCACACCTCATAGAACACCCGAAGCGGCGGGTCCTGTTCGAAAGAGCTCACCACACTCTTTAAAACCGAGTGACGCGCATCCATCCTCGAAACGAACTGCTCCGCCGCTTCGTTCACGTGGGCGAGTCGACCGATCCAACGAGTCTCCTCGTATAGCTCTTCAAGACTCTGCGCGCCGATCGCACACACCTTAATCCCAAGCCGCTCCAAGACATCCAAGAGTGATTGATGCGAGTCCCAATTGCAGAGAACAAGGTCCGGCTTGAGACTGACAATTGTCTCCGAACTGAGGCTTTCCAGCGTGCCTCCGCCGACCCTCGGAATGCTGAGTGCTTGCTTCGGATAGTTGCAGTACGTTGTCGCCCCAACGATCCGATCCCCCAAGCCCAAAGCAAACAATAGCTCCGTCGTCGCGGGCGCCAGACTGACGATCCGTTGAGCGGGCCGATCCAACTGAACGCTACGTTGCAGACGATCGACCACGATCTGCGGCCGCTCAGTCGACTTCTCCGTCGTCCCGGCCGCCGATGGTGATTTTCGATCACAGCCAGTCAACGTCGCCAACGCCACGAGACACAAAACGATTGTTTGAGCTGCATGTCGGATCATCACGCCCCCCCATGAATCCGACATAACATTCCAACGCTGGGTTGACGCCACTTGCGGGCTGATTCGCGTTGATCGCTTGATCTGCAATCACCACACACGCAGCAAACGAGTCGGCTGTCAGCTGATGACCGTCGGGGACAAGACGCCCGTTTTGACAGAGTTCGAGGCGACGGAAGCATTCGACCGATAAGACTGCGTTCGTGAGGATGCGGGGGAGCGAGACTTTGAGGCATTGGTTCGAGCGCGTTCAACCTGTGGTGCCAACAAACGGGTGATGCAGGTGATGATCGCTAAACAACGGATCCCCGATCGCAATAGCCGCCCCAATCCGAGAGGGCATGAAGCTACTTTGTCTGAGGTAGGTCTTCTGACTCGCTACACTCCTCACCCGAGCCTTCTCGCCCAAAGGCAATGGCTTCTTAGAACAAGTGGGAGTCTCCTCGTTCGAGGAGCAAGTAGCACACAGCGGCTGGACCGTCCCGGAATGTCACCGGAGTTCCCTATTCACGGGCATGAAAGAACCAAAACCCGTCACCAAAGACGGGCTTCAATCTAGCAAGTGACGTCAGATCGTCAATGTTTCAACTTGAAAACCGTTCGGCTCGCCGCGACCGAAGCATCGCCGAATCGATCGAAGTGTTTGTCGAACGTTCATTTGTCAGCTGTAAAAACAATCGCGAGCGTGC
The DNA here is from genome assembly GCA_038520195.1 of Planctomycetota bacterium. Classification (GTDB taxonomy): domain Bacteria; phylum Planctomycetota; class Planctomycetia; order Pirellulales; family Pirellulaceae; genus Stieleria. Next base: position 11,091 of record JBCBLJ010000066.1, on the reverse strand, counting down.
CAGACCGATAGGGAATCGACCGAACAACGACGCGTGACTTGGAGCGCTGCGAACTCACGAGTCCGCCCCAAAGCGTCCTCGAACTTGCACCGCAAAAGGAAGGTCGACCGGCCTCAGAGAAAACTTCACACGTGTGGCTGATCACGCGGGAGTCTCTCGCCCACGGCAGCCAATGAATGGGTTAAAGTCCAGGGTCACGAACGAAACGGTCTCCGTTGAATGAGGTCGGATCCGCCTCGACCACTTTCCGTTCCTCGGTCCGTCGGGTCGCCATCGAATCCGAAAGCCTCTCTCCCCAGAGAATAGGCCTGTCTCCAGAGAATAGTCGGTGAAAGTGACCACCGCTGACCCGATCGATGAGATTGATTCGGTGTGAACATCCCGGCGACCGTTCACTCGCCGTCCCGAATGACCTTGTCAAAACAAAAAGCCGATGACACTCCGCTACGCATTGCTACTCGCGTCCATCGTTCTCCACACGTGTCTCGTCGCACCGGCCGATACCGCAACGAATCGTCCCCCGAACGTTATTCTCTTTCTGGTCGACGATATGGGCTGGACCGACGGAGGTGTCTTCGGTTCCGAATACTACGAAACGCCGAATATCGATGCGTTCGCCGAACAATCGATGCGATTCACCAACGCCTATGCGCATCCACTTTGCTCCCCCAGTCGTGCGTCCATCCTGACCGGACAAGAGGAATCGCGTCACGGCATCCTTTCCGCGCATGGGCACCTCGAGCCCGAACCTTGGGGAAAGCAGGTCTACCAGTCAGCCACCGCTCAAAACGAATACTTGCTCACCAAGAGCCGCCGCTACTTGGATCCTGACGCGACGACACTCGCCGAAGTCTTCCTCGGCGCCGGATACCGCACCGCTCATCTTGGCAAATGGCACCTCGGCCTGACTCAGGAACACTGGCCGGACCAACACGGATTCGAAGTGACGTTTCACGCCGCGCCCGACCCCGGCCCTCCGGGAAGCACGTATTTCTCACCGCACGGGGTTCACCCTGATGGAAAGCCCACCGGCAATCATCGCGTTGGAAATATCACCGACGGTCCTCCGGGGGAACACATCGACGATCGACTGGCAACCGAGGCAATCAGGTTCATCACCGAACATCGTGATGAACCGTTCTACCTCAATCTCTGGATGTATGACTGTCACGGTCCTTGGGAAGCAAAACTCGACCTCATCCAAAGTTTCGCGCAAAAGCACTCTCAGCCCGACGGTCACACGAATCCAGTTTATGGCGCGATGCTTCAAACCATGGACGACAATTTCGGCCGCATCCTCGATGCACTCGAAGAACTGGGCATCGCCGACAACACCATTGTGATTTTTTTCTCCGACAATGGCGGCAACACCCACAGCATGGGCAAGAAAGAACAGGAACGAAACCTCGCCAATCCGAAGCACCGCGCCCACGGCTACACAAAGATTTACAACCGATACGCGGGTATCCAATACCCGACCAAGAACCTCGGTCTACGCGCCGGTAAGGGAACGCTCTACGAGGGCGGCGAACGCGTCCCTCTCTTGATCCGTTGGACCGATCACATTCCGGAAGGCTCCGTGAGCGATGCCATCATTAACAATATTGATCTTTATCCCACGCTGCTAGAACTGACGGGCCAACCCAAGCCTGATCATCATGTGCTCGATGGGAAATCGTTCGTGAGCGTGCTCACAGGAAATGACGAAGGCGCGGATCGAACGAGCGTGAGCTATTTCCCGTATCACGGCGGAGGCATCTCGGTGCGCTCCGGCGATTGGAAACTCATCAGACGTTACACCCGCAAACCGGACAGCTACAAAGGCCTCGTCGAACTCTTCAACCTGAAAGACGATCTCGGTGAATCAACCAATCTCGTTGATGAGATGCCCAACAAGGTCGCGGAGCTAAGCAAACTCATTGATGAGCATTTCGAGCAAACCGGCGGACTCTCGCCGCAGCCCAACCCCGGCTTTCAACGCAGAACGATCGGGTCGTCGAAGTCCAATAGCCCGACTCATGGATTGGTTCCAAAGCAAAGCCGGATCGAGTCCATCGACGGAGCCATCCGCGTGGTCGCCGAAGGCAAGACTCCGTTCCTCGGAACGGCTCAAGTCAAGGTCGAGGGACCGATCACCCTGGAACTTCAAGCCCGAGGAATCGACGGCAAAAGCGGGCAAGGCCGCGTTCAATGGCGGACCAAGGGGCAGGAACAGTTTCCGACCTCTCGCCAAAACACACCGTTCGAGATTCCCGCATCGACAAACTGGCAAAAGATCATCGTGAAGGTCCCCGTTGTGGGACGAACTCAGGTGCTCCGCTTGCACGTGCCAGCCGTCGACGGGCTCGAGATTCGCACGATCCGATGGAAAGCCGAAAACGAACCAACCGTCGAGTGGGATTTCTCGAAAAACGATTAGCGGACTGGGCACCAAAGCAGGGTCCCCAATCAAAGCCTCCCTACCCGGCGCGACTTCAGGCCAACCGACTCCAATCGCTTCGCATCCGACTTCAGCGCGATCCCGATCCAAATCGGTACCGTGCGTCTTCTGCTGAACCGCGCTTACTTTCCCTCCCGTTGTCTTGGAGCTGACATGAATCGCTTTATCCATTTCATTCTCGTGTTGGGGTTGGGCCTCTCACTGACGGGCTGTCAGCCCGACTCCGCAAAGGAGGAAGTTGCAAAAACGCCGTCGAAGGTGACCGACTCTTCGGTGGAGAACGACGATCGTGAATCGCCCCCAGCGAAGCCGGAGGAAGCGCTCGAAGCTCTCGGTGCTTCGGTTCGGCGCGACGACCGCGGAGAGGTGATCGTCGTTCAGGTCCGCGACGGAAAGGCCAACGATGACACGGCGAAGCTTTTGGAGGGAATGGCATTCCTTAAGGACGTCCAACTCTCCGGCGAGGCGGTGACCGACGATTCGATCGAAAGCATCAATGGCCTCACGAGACTGAAAGTCTTGAAGCTCGATGCGACGAACGTGAGCGACCTGGGCCTCGCAAAACTGGCTGCAACCAGCAGCCTCGAACAGGTCTATCTCTCAGGCACAGGCATCACCGACGCCGGGCTAGAGCACCTTGGTGCGCTGCCACGATTGCGACGACTGCGGATCAGCGATACGCAAGTTACCGGTGGCGGAATGCGTTACTTGAAGTCCGCGTCCAAACTCGCCAACCTCGATGTGAGCAAGACGGCCGTCGACGATGTCGGCTTGGCTTCCCTCAAAGAGATCGCTGCGCTAACGGATTTGAACCTCTACACAACACTCGTCACCGATGAAGGATTGAGCCACGTCACCACCATGACGCAATTGAAGTGGCTAAACCTCGACAATACGAAGATTACCGACGCGGGACTGCCGAAGCTCGCGCGATTGGTGAATCTGGAGTTCCTCCACCTTGGACGCACACCAGTCAGCGACGAGGGAGTCAAACACCTGCTTGGACTCAAAAAGCTGAAGCGTCTCGAAGTCACCAACACCAACGTCACCGAAGAGGCCGCGCAAGAGCTGCGTGAGTCTCTTCCGCAGTGCGAAATACTCTCCGGGTTGACTGACAAGAAGTCATAGAGGCACTCGAACTCGCGGGCTTGCAACTCCCGTTGAAAAGCAAGCCCCGCTGGGATGACTCGGCCGCCACCAAGGCACCGCCGAGAAAATCGAAGAAAAAGCTTGACCGCTACATCATGTAGCACTACAACTAGTAGCGTTACCGACGAGGAAGGATGTTGCATGGCCAAGAAGCGAAAAAGTCAGCCCGCGCTCAGCCCGCTTGAGAACGAAGTGATGCAGATCGTCTGGAATGACCAGCCGATCACCGCAGAGGTCGTGCGTGAAAAGATGGACAAGACGCATGGCCTGAAAGCGTCGACCGTCCGGACGCTGCTAGTTCGGCTTGAGGAGAAAGGCTACGTCACGCACGAGGTCGAAGGGCGAACGTATGTGTACCGCTCTGTGGTCGAGCAATCGAACGTCGCGGCGTCGGCGGTCCGCTCGATCGTCGAACGGTTCTGCGCTGGTTCGGTGGAAAATTTGCTCGTCGGACTCGTGGACGACAAGCAGATCTCGCCCGAACGACTGAGAGAACTCGCGGATCGAATCGCCGCCACGGAGGCGGAACAAGCTAACGCGTCCCGCAGAACAAAGAAAAAGAAGAAGTAGCCGATCGACGAAGCCTACTTGGCGTCGCGATCCATCACCAGCACTTGGAGTTCGCATGTCTGAAATCTCAAATCAGTGGCTACTGTTCGTTGTGGATCTTTCAGCGAAGTCCCTGGCACTGGCTTTCGTGGCTGGCATCACAATGAAGCTGCTGCGACTCCGCGATTCCAACCTGAGCCACCGTATCTGGTCGGGGGTGCTCGTCGGCATGTTGGCTTTGCCGCTGCTGAGTTTGTTCTTACCAACGATTCCTTTACGAGTCTCGCAGCAATGGAACTCGGCGGACACGAATTCGGCCGAGACGACCTCTGTGCCTCGCGCCGCGCAGGATGCTTCGGTGTCGCAGCCAGTCTTGGCAATCGACGGGAACCGAGCGACAACGATCGAACCCACATCGATCGATTTGGCGTTTTCCGCGCCCCAGAGGCATGAAGCTATGCCGTCAGCGACACTGGTTGCGGCGTCTCCATCATGGACCTGGGCCGACTTGACGCGGTGGGGAACCGCTGCCCTTTTCGCAACCTGGTTTAGCGTCACCGCCTATCTTGCCATCCGTCTCGTCGTGGGATTGTCGGCGGCGGCACGCATCGCGAATCGTTCCAAAACAATCACCGGTGAGATCACCCGGCTGTGCGAACTGCCCCGCGGCCCTTTCACAACGGTTTGCCAGTCGGACGAGACCTGCGTTCCGGTCACGGTAGGCTTTCTACGCCCGACGATTCTGCTACCGGCAGACTGGCGAACGTGGCATCCCGAAAAGCTCGAGGCCATCGTCGCTCACGAATTCACGCATGTGGCACGGCGTGACTTTCTGATATCAATCGGAGCCGAATTGAACCGCTGCTTGTATTGGTTTCACCCGCTGTCTTGGTGGCTGCGGACGCGACTTTCAGACCTTGCCGAACACGCGTGCGATGATGCCGCGATCGGTCAAACGGGCGATCGAACCGGCTACGCGAAACATCTTCTCGAGGTCGCTTCACGAGTCAGCGGGGCATCCGGTCGAGTGATTCAGCCTGCGTCGGCGATGGCTCGCGAGTCGAACGTTGCATCTCGAATCGCAACGATACTCGATTTCAAACGGCCGCTCTCGGAACAACTGAGCTGGAAATCCACCACCCTGATTGTCCTGATCATGGTTCCCTTGATCGGCGCCGCAGCGGCAGTCCAAGCCGTCGGCGCGGACGAAGAAAGCAAGATCGATCAGCCCGGCAACGACGAACCGCCGCTCAACCAGAAGGCCGACGCAGACACCGTCCGAATCCACGGCCGAGTCCTCAACCCGAAAGGGCAGCCAGTCAGTGGTGCGAAGTTGCGGATTTACGCGGTCCACTCTCCGGCCTACTACGCGTCCGCTTCCGAATTCAGTGTTGTCAACACCCTCACGACCGACGGCGACGGGCACTTTGACGCAACGGTTCCGCGTGCGACGCTGATCCCGCAAGACAGCAAGAAGTACCCCAAGGTTGCCTACAGCCATCTTGGACCATGGACGTCGATGGTCGTGTCAGCACCAGGTTTCGCCGACTCGTTCATACAGGGACGCAGTGTCACGAGAGTCTTCGAAGGACGTCGCGTAAAGACACCAGGGTTCCTTGATAGCGAGATACCGGTGCAACTTCGCCGCGCCGTTCCGATTGAAGGCCGATTGCTAAGCTTGGAAGGGCAGCCGGTGCCAGATGTATCCGTCAGCGTCTTCAAAGTCACCCATCACGACCCCGATCGGATCGCGGATTGGTTTGCGAAGGTCTCAAAGAAGCCAATCAAGTCGGATCGCGAAAGCATGATGATGGGGGCATCGCAACAAGGTCCCTACTTTCCCGCACAACGCTACTCGGAGTTTCCGCCCGACCACCTCGAGCCCGTCAAAACGGATTCCAAAGGACGATTTCGTCTGGAGGGTCTGATCGCGAAGGACGACGTGGCCGTTCTGCGCATCCGAGGAAAAGGGATCACGAATCAAGTCATTCACGTCATGGGCCGCGACATGGCACCGGTCTACGCACCGCAACTGACACGGTTCACTACCGTTGGCCCGTACTATGGAAGGAAGTTTGATTACGTGACACAACCGAGCGTTCCTGTTTTCGGAGTCGTTCGAGACATCGAAACGAAGCAACCCCTGGTTGATGTTCCCGTCGCAACCAATGGTCTCTACGGGACAACCATGAGCCACGATGGTTATCTCACCACACGTACCGACTCGCAGGGGCGATACCGAATCGAAGGCTTGCCGATTGCACCGAAGGGCACCCGCCGGTACGACGGAAACGAGTTGTCTGTTCGCCCAGGCAATCTGCCTTACATCGAAAGTGACCACTTCCAAGTTCCCGCTAGCGATGGCAGGAACCCGATTGAACTCAATCTGGAACTCAGGCGCGCCGTGATGGCAAACGGTCGCCTGACGGAGAAGGGAACGGGCAAGCCCCTCGTCGCGGAAATCTACTACGCACCTTTTGCAACCAACGAGAACTGCAACAACTACAGCACGTACTCAAGCGGCATCACGACGATGTACGGCAACAACTCTCGCTACCATTCCGATGCGGACGGCAAGTTCCGCATCCCGGTGATCCCCGGTCGTGGTGTCATCGCCGCGATTGTACGCGACTCTTCCTACGTCACCAGCTACGGCTCTGAAAATATCGAAGAGCTGAAGAACGACAAGGCTCGTCGTTCCGGTAACGTCTTCAAATATGGTCACATCGTGCCATCGATGTATCACTCGCTGAAGGAGATCAACGTTCCAGACGACGCCACCACGTTCGACGTTGAACTCAATGCCGACCCGGGGATCAAAGTCATCGTGAAAATCACAGGCCCCGATGGAACCCCATTCACGGGCGCGCAAGGAAGGGGCCTCGGCCCGCGGCAGCAATGGGACACGGACTTGCCATCCACCGTCAAGGTCGCAGGATCGTCCTACGGGACAGTCCGACCGGTCTTCCTGACCGATAAGGACCGCAAACTCGCGTGCTTTGCCCGGATCATCCCAACGCAAGCGCAGACAGAGTTTGAAATCCAGTTGCTACCGAAGAGCCAATTGGTTGGCCGACTCGTTGACACCGAGGGACGTCCATTGGCCGATGTGCCGCTTGAGACGCGGCACCAAAACGATCCGGATTTCACCAGCTCGTTGGAACGCGCCAGCACGGACCAAGATGGCCGATTCAAAATCGAGATGCCCGTCGGCGTCTCCTATTCGATCATCTGTCGCACGAACAAGACGTTTCGCGTCCAAGAAAACCTTGAGAACCCAGAACCCAGGAAGATCGACCTTGGTGACGTCATCGTTGACGAGATCGCGGAGCGATGGTCGGTGCTGAAAGCAGAAAAAGCCCCCGTCATCAGCGATCTATCAGCGGCCAACTAGCCCCGCCGATCAGCACACTCAAACCACGCGGGAGCCGTCCATGACCGCCTGGAACACCTTCACCCCGACCGCACAAAAACCTTGGGATGTTCGCCGCGTCGCTCATTTGCATCGGCGAGCCGTTTTCGGTCTCACCGCCTCCGAGCTGCGGCGAGATGTTGCCTCCAAACCCCAAGACGCCATCAGCCGAGTGTTCTCCGGCGAAGGCCGCGAAGGCGTTCCGCTTGAATTCGCGAACCTTCAACGCGTCATCGGCGACGCTGCTGTTGGGCAAGGCAATGTGAATCGCCTGAAGGCCTGGTGGATTTACCAACTGATATTTTCGCCGGATCCACTTCGCGAACGACTGACATTTCTATGGCACAATCACTTCGCCACCAGCAACCTGAAGGTCAACAGTCTCCTACAAATGAAGGAGCAAAACGAACTGTTCCGCGAACATGCTCGCGGTGAATTCGGAACCCTTCTGCACGCGACGTTACGGGACCCGGCGCTGCTGAGGTGGCTCGACGCGGAAACGAACCGCAAAGACCACGCGAACGAGAATCTCGGTCGTGAATTGCTGGAACTCTTCACGCTTGGTGTCGGCAACTTCACCGAAGCGGACGTTAAGAACGCGGCACGCGCTTTGACGGGACTCGAGGTTGAACGCGGCGAATTCCGTTTCAATGAGGGCCGACACGATGACGGTGAAAAGACAGTGCTTGGTCAGACGAAGCACTTCGATCCGGAAGAACTCGCCGAGCTTTTGCTCGCCGACGCCGCAACCTCGTGGCGTTTGGCTGGTAAACTCATTGCCGAATTCTTCGCCCCCGGCGTCATCGACAAAGCGGCCCACGCAGAACTGGCCCACCAGCTCACCGCCTCGCATCTCAACGTCGGCAGAGCGGTCGAAACCATCCTGCGTTCCGACCTATTCTTCTCCGACGACAATATCAACCAACGGATTACCGACCCGCTGACATTTCTGATCGCTCCGATAAGGTCGTTTGAACTCTTTGAGACTCCGCCAAGCACGCTGACTTTGGCGGACTGGCTGCAACGGATGGGCCTCGACTTGTTTTACCCGCCCAACGTCGCCGGATGGCCCGGCGGCCGAGCGTGGCTGACCACTAGAACCGTCATTGCTCGAGCCAACTACGCCGCGGCAGTCGTTTCTGGCGAGATTCACCGTGTCCCTTCCGCACCCGACTTGGAGCGGCTCGCGGCGACACCCGACGACTTCCAGACATTGATGAACACATTGCTGACTGGCAGTGCCGATGACAACTTCTCAGGCGAAGAGTACTCGGAGATCGCCTTGAAGATACTCACCGGAACCCGCGTCCATTTGCATTAGAAAAAGCGTTTTGATCCGACTCGAACGAGCGAGCTTTGCCCTCTTGGATGGGAGGGTCGCGTTTCGATCACGCAAAAGTCATTGAAACGCCGGGAGGGCGTATGACCAAACTCGGACGAGCGGAGCGTAAGCAACCGTATTAATGAAATTCTCGCAACAGAATGGCGACGGAGACAAACATGCTGAATCGAAGAACGTTCCTGGGAAAGTCGTCACTCCTTTCGCTCGCTCCGATCGCGCCTGCCTTTCTATCGAGAACGGCGTTTGCGTCGAAGGCTGGTAAAGACAATCGCATTCTGGTTGTCATCGAGCTTGAAGGCGGCAACGACGGGTTGAATACGGTGATTCCCTTCTCCGACGATCACTATGCCGAGTATCGCAAGTCGCTCCGAATCGAGACCAAGGATGTGCTCAAGCTGAGTGACTCAATGGGATTACACCCGGCGATGAAAGAAGCCGCCGAGCTGTTTGACTCAGGACGCCTCGCCGTGATTCCAGGCGTCGGATACCCAAACCCGAGCCGCTCGCACTTTCGCAGCCAAGCGATTTGGCACTCTGCCCGCATGAACACGGTCGATCATAACGGGCACGGCTGGCTGGGCCGAACGTGCGATGAGGCGAGAGATCCTGGGAGCAGCAGGCCCGACGCCGTCTTTGTAGGGGATGGAGCCATTCCGGCCGCAATCATCGGTCGCCGCACCAACTCCATCGCGTTGAACAACGAAAACGAACTCGAGCTCGCATCAAGCCTCGAACTCCCCGAGGATCGAATCAAAGGCGATGACCTGTCCGCTTTTGTACGACACACGGTCACGTCAAGCTATGACGCAGCGAAACGTTTCAGCGAATCAAACCACGTCAACTCCTCCAACGGCGATGGGCCTTACCCGAATGACGGCTTCGCTCGCAAACTCCGATTGCTTTCGCGCATCATCCGAATCGGCGGGGGCACTCGTGTTTTCTACGTTTCGCTGCGTGGATTCGACACGCACTCGGCGCAGGCATTTTCGCACGAGAGACTGCTACGACAATACAGCCGCGCGCTGAAAGCGTTTCTCGATGACATGCGGAGTCACAAACTGAGCGACCAAATCACCGTCCTGACTTTCAGTGAATTCGGTCGCCAACTGCGTGAGAATGCATCCGCAGGCACCGACCATGGAACGTGTGGCCCCGTCTTCATCGCCGGCGACGCGATCAAGCCCGGTATCCTATCAGCGTATCCTTCGCTGACTGACCTCGAGAATGACGAGATGAAGAGCACCGTCGACTTCAGAACCATCTACGCGTCGCTGCTGGAGGATTGGCTGGGGACAGAATCCATGGGTCCGCTCGGCGGCTCCTTCAAACCACTGCCTGTGGTTGTTTGAAAGGCGAGCAACTCCGTACCACCCATGCGATCGTCCCCGAGGGTGCTTCAGAAACGCGACATGAACTATAGCGAATCTCCGATCGGCCTGGGCATCCTCGGCCGATCAACCATCTCGATTCGCTCAAGTCAACGTCGCGGATAAAGTCCGGTCAAATCAGAATGAACCACGACTGGATAAGAGCACCGTCGCTTCCGAGAGTAACTCGGCGATCGCCTCGTCACGAAGTTCGTCGCTATTTCGGATTGGCTCGACTCGCGCTTGATTGGAGTCAAAACGACGGCTCGATGGATCGTCGGTGACGAATGCATCTTCGACCGGCTTGGCCGTCGGTGACAGTTCTGTTGCCACCACATCTTCGACCCGCGTCTTGATCCCTTGAGCGTTTGCGGGCAGATCGAGGCTCTCCGACCAGATCGCGTCCGCAACTTCGGCGTCATCAGCCGGAGCGGCATCGAGCCCGACCGTCGGGCTTCCCGCAATCAACTCCACATTGTCGATCCTCACGCCAGAGCGACCGAAGTCACTGTTCCGATTGATGATCTGAAACTGAAGCATGTCGACGAAGCCTTCGTGCTCGAAGTTGAGCGGCACGATGATATTCCGCTGAAAGTCCGAGTGCGTCTGATCGAGCTCCAGATTGGCAAGGATACGACTGCCGATTGAGATTTGCAGGAAATCGTCGTCGTCTTGGTTCTGAATCTGCCAATCGAACTTCACCGCGGTGACATCCGGTGCGAAATAGATGCGGTTGCTGCGGCGAAGGGTGTCGTCGCGATCCAACTTCAAGTAGTTGTTCCCGACGCCATTGAGGTTACCGTTTCCTCCGCCGCCGTGACGTTCCCATCCG
>JBCBLJ010000111.1:0-14760 GCA_038520195.1 Planctomycetota bacterium | reverse complement strand
GCATCGCACGCGTCCAAAAACAGATCCAAGCGTTGCTGAACCGTCAGACGATGTCGATCGCAATATCGATCAATTGCTTCGCCGTCTACGAATTGCATGACCAGGTAGGGAATGCCAGCCTGCGTGGTTCCAGCATCCAATAGACCCGCGATTTTCGTATGCTCGCCAAGGACGGCCAGGAACTGCACTTCATCGGCGAAGCGTCGAACCAACTCCTGCCGGTTACAACCCTGTTTAAGCAATTTGATTGCGACGCGTTGTTCGTATTCGCCAGTGCGAACGGCTTCGTAGACCGCTCCCATGCCACCCTCGGCAATCTTTCGGACGATTTCAAATTGGCCGATGCGCTCAGGTATCAAGGCTGATGTGTTGACGCTGGGGTGAGCATTCAAGCTGGCGACATCGTGGAAGGGGTCCGCCGCGGTGTCGATACATTCGTCCTCCTGAAGAAGCCGCACCAGATCGGCATGAAGTTCTGGAGCATCACGCGCAACATCGCAAAGCATTCGTTGCATCTCCGCGGGCGCGAGTTGAGATGCGCGAGTGAACAATTCACCAAGTAGCTGATATTCGGCAGGGCCTTTGTCCGGCACGTGTCGACTCCTGATTTCTGATGACCACTGCTGAACGGTTGTTCCGCGGTCGTCGGTGTTTCAAAGCGTCTTGAGAAAATCTGCGCGATCTCTGGCTATCTTCTCCATCCCCCACGCCTTCTTCATTGTGGCCCTCCGCCACTGCAGCGAAGTGACTGCAGGATACGAAAAAGATCACGAATCGACTTGAGCAGTGTTTGTGCAGATGAACGTCTTGTCTCACGTCCTATGCGCTCCGCACATTCTCCGCTTCCTACTGATACTCCCGCTGATGAATCCACTTCGATCCGTTTCGGCGTTTGCCAAACCACACCATTTCGTGCGCGCTATCTTCCGGCGTTCCGTATTCTTCATGCTGCTGTCGTCTGCAATTGCGTCGATCGGATCCGGCAAGGCTGCCGCACAGACGCTTGATCTCAGAGGGCAAACCGTCGGATTTGTTAATCAGACACTTCGTTTCGACTTCGATGACATCCGAGTGGACTCCGATACCAACATTCTTCTGATCTCAGATTCGGACATCACTTATCGGGGTGATATTCGATTCGCGGGAAGTCTAGGTGGAGTCACAATCAACCGAACCCATGCGTTGGAGGGCGGAATCACGATACTGGGCTCCAGCATGCTGACGTTCGAAGCCGACGGTGATCCCCGAATTGAACTGCCCAAACAAACAGACGTGCAAAACTCGGTGCTTCGATCGGCAGGCGGCTTTCTTTTGACGGAGAAAGTTGCCAACCCCTCGTCTGCAGACCGGGGACCTAGCTCATTGGAGATTGGTGGCGTCATCATTGGTGGACTTACAAGAAGCGGCAACACGACGCTGAATGAAAGCAATTTCCGAATCAATCGAGATATCGACTTTGGTAGCGTGACCTCACACTTGTTCGGTGACACGTCTGCGACTCAAGTCTTTGACGGGAAACTTACACTCAACGGAGGAAACGTCAGCTTTTATCGTAGTGGTGCTTCCAAAACGGTCTCGATTCTTGATTCCCTCTCAGGCCGAGGAACCTTTGCGGCTGCGGGGGCCTACAGTCAGGTGAACGTCACCGGAGGAAACATGAGTCTAGGCGTTGGCGGAAATTCACTTGGCGTGCACATTGGCCAATTGAGTCTCGCGTCGGACCGCAACCTGACGCTTTCGGGAGGAACCGTTCGCACGGTTGATGGAAGAATCGTTTATGGTTCTTCCATCGACGAAGCGACTCTGCGAGGAGGTCGGATTGTTGCCGGATCGGGCGTGACCCTGGGACGCGCTAGTCTTGCCTTCGATGGCGACGGGATGCTTACGACGGGAACGTCACTCCTGGACGGTTTGATCCAGGGCTCGGTCGATACCACAAGTTTCTACAACGTTGTGGCGACCGGAGATCTCACCCTCGGGACTCTGAGCAACAGCAATGCCGTCGATATCGACGGATCGCTCAGCATCGGCGGGAACCGCGTGCGTTTGCTTTCGTCTGACCGAGTCACTCTGCGGGGCGAGACGACGATTGACGGAGGGCAACTGATCATTGACACCGCTGCCAACGATCCTGCGACCAATGGCCTACTGATCTCTGAGGGGAGAGGCATCGTCTTCATCGACGATGATCAGTTCCAGGACTTCGGCAGCATCCGCGGCAACGGCGTCATCATGGGAAACGTGCTTGCGACGGATCGGCCGATTATCGCGGAGGGAAGTTTGGTTCTGAATCAGAGCTTGGATGTTGGAAGTCGAAATGGGTTTACGCTTTCTGAGGACACGGTGAAAGTCAGCGGCGGCGTATTCAACCCGACCGAAATTTCGATCGCGGGTGGAACACTGCGGTCGGGCCAGACGATCGAACTTGGGCGCAGCGGAAAAATCCGGGGCCATGGTACCGTCGATGCCGCGTTGAGTGGCATCGCTACCCCAGCTCTCGCGACCAGTGAAATCATTGTTCAAGGAGGTGACCTCACCATTGGCGATGGGACCTCGGCAGGCTTCAATCACCTAGGAAACATCACCGTGGGTGCAAACCGCCTGATCCTCCGCGACAGTACACTCGCAAATTTGGGAGTGCTGACAACGATCGGCGGTGGAGAAATCATCGCGGAGAACGGGGTTTCCATCTCATCGGGCGACGAAATCCGAGGTTGGGGACTGGTCCGCGGTCAGGTCAGCGGCCAAGGATCCATCAATGGCACCAGAAGCTTTGGTCTCAACGACCTGCCATCAGGCCTCACGATGAACGATCAGGACGATGTCACGGTCGTATCAAGCACTGGATTCTCTCTTGGCAGTAGTCGGCCGAATTCTCTCCAGTTGAACGGCGGCACGCTGCGATCATCCAACGGCTTTTCGCTCGAGAGTTTTTCCGGAAACAACTCCTCATTCACGCTATCGACCGGCACCAATCTGCTTGGCTCCATCGTCGGCGAAACCTCTCGCGCCAATTTGAATGCGCTCGGCGATGTGGTTATCGGTGATGCGTCGCGTGCCGATGGAGTAAAGCTTTCACTGACAGGCGTGAATAGGATCAACAGCGGCAGTCACGATCTCGTCTTGTTAGACAGCGATGGCGTCGAGGCTAACGAGTTGACGGTCCTTGGCGGATCCATTCGATCGGAAAGCGGATTCATCGCGCGTGCAGCCAATGCGCAAGCAAGAGGTGTCGGAGTCATCTACGGACAATTGGATCCGGAGTTTAATCTGAATGCGACTGAACAACTGGCACTCTTCGAAGACGCGAACGTGGGAACGGGCGTCGCAACGCTTCTCTCGACAGGGATAACCCGCCTGACCAACCTGCAGATGCAAGAAGGCGGGCGACTGAAAAACGCCCCCGGCGCGAACCACAAGTTTGGGTTTGCCGGTGGCGTCAGAGAATCGTTCGCCGGTACCATCGAAGGCAGTGTGATCGCCACCAATGGCATCATCGAAACCACGGGCGACTTGACGTTGGGTGACCTCAACGATCCAGATTCCATCTTGATGTTCAATCAATCGGAACTATTCGTCAACAACAACCATCGACTCACGCTCCTCGACCAAAACGAGGCTTTGGTCAGTGCTGTCCTTATGGATGGCGGCGAAATCCAAACCTTCAACGGATTGGCTTCCAATTCCTTCGAATCAGCGGCGATCATTGGGCGTGGAATTGTGCGTGGAGACATCAATTCGAATGTAAGAGTGCTCGAAACATTGCCGCTCACCAGAACCATGGACCTGGATGTGGGCACAGACATTGTCACCGTCGTCTCTAACGCGCCCGCTCATTTTGATGGTGCCGATTTGAATCTCAATGGCGGAACTATCAGGTCCAACAACGGATTTCTGTTTCAGGGAGCGCTCACACCTAGCAATATCACCGGTCATGGAGTCATTGATGGCTCCGTCGGAACGGTTCACACGATCACCGCCCAGGGCGGCGACTTGACGCTCGGGAACGCGCGTGACTCAAATGGTTTTCAGTCGTTCGGCTTGCTGGAAGTCGGTTCCAATGTGGTTCGGCTACGCGATGCGAATACTGCGCGAATCACAAACACAACTCTCGATGGCGGAACACTGGTCGCAGACAACGGATTTTTGCTTACTTCAGGTGCGACTCTGACTGGACACGGATTGGTCCGAGGACACGTGCTGGGCAGCGGGACAGTCGCCGGAACATCGGCGTTTTCACGCCCGTCCGTTGACGTCGGTGATGACACCGTGACTCTGCTGACATCGAGTGATTTCGCCAACAACCTGAACATTACGTCCGCGGGCGGAACCCTTCGGTCATCCGCCAACGCGCTCACTCTTGTTGGGAATGGATCCTACACCGGACATGGCATTATCGAAGCTTCGTTTCGGACCAACTCGCGTAGCGACGTCACTGCGACAGGCCAATTGTTCATCGGAACGGGCGGCGGCGAAGTTGAACTCAATGGTGACCTTCATATCGGGAATCACTTGGTTGCGTTGGTTGATCAGCAACGTGCAGTTCTGGGCGGTGAAACCACGATCAGTGGCGGCAGACTCTTTTCTTCTAACTCAATTGAGGTTGAATCCGGCAGTCAATTCCAGAGTCCTGGCTCGATTAGTGGCCACGGAACCATCGACGCGGTCACGATCAACGACGGAGAGATCCGCGCGATCGGAGACGACTCTGGACGCTTTCTGACGTTCGAGGAAAAAGTCTCCGGAACGGGATCCTATACCGGCAATGTCCGTTTCAACAGTGAGTTCAGCCCCGGTGCTAGCCCAGCAATCATTTCGATGGAAGACATGACTTTGACAGAGAACGCTTTCTTGTCGATGGAACTGGGCGGTCCGATTCCTGGCACCGGCTATGATCAACTGCTACTTTCCGGCGATGCATTTCTTGACGGCATGTTGGGAATCACATTGTTAGACAGTTTCGAGCCAACGATATTTGGCGAATTTGAAATCTTATCCATCGAAGGCAACGTGACAGGGCAGTTTATCGGGCTTAACGAAGGCGCTGAATTTGCATCACTGAACGACCCGTCGCAATTCTTTTCTATCAGTTACACCGGTGGCGATGGTAACGATATTGTCCTGCAAACGATCTCCGCCGTGCCAGAACCCAGCATGGCGATACTGCTTTTAGCAGGATCAGCGATCACCTGCACGAGACGGCGCAGAAAATGAAAGCCGGCCGAGTTGTTCGTGCCCTATCAACCACTATTCCGTTTCTTGTGAGTCACTCAACGCGACTTTCAGCCAGGCCCGCGACAGTCGCCAGCCTTCCTTGACCGTCGTTGGCGAGACATCAAGGACATCGGCCGTCTCCGCGATGCTAAGCCCCGCAAAAACTCGCATCTCAACAATCATTGCGTGCCGTGAGTTTAGTTTTGCCAGTCGATCGAGCGCTTCATCAATGATCAGAAGGTCAATCGATTTGTCAAATGCCCACGGCGTCGGAACATCGTCGAGGCGGTAACTTCCCTCCCCGCTACCCCGTTTGTTCGCCACGCGTTTGCGGGCGTGATCAATCAAAACACGTCGCATCACGCCGGCAGCCACAGCACAAAAGTGTTCCCGCCCGCGCCATTGAATCTGGCTCAGGTCGCGCAATCGCAAAAAAGCTTCATTGACCAGTGCGGTCGGCTGCAACGTGTGGTTGGCACGTTCGCCACGCATCGCCCGTGACGCGATCCCTTTCAGTTCGTCGTACAACAGCGTCAGGACTTCGTCAGCCGTCTGCGGATCTCCGCCACACATCTGCTTCAATAGACTGTCAATCTCTGAGTCCAGCGCCATTTCGTTCTCAGGAATTGAAGCTTTTGTTATTGGCAACGCTTTGCTGCCCCCTAAAGGCTTCATCTGCAAGAGTAGGGCGAATCGGATTCGCACACCATCTGTACGTGCTTTCACGATGAAGAAATCTTTGGGAAACCCGGCCACTCCCGCACCGATGGACGCCTAACTCACTGTCAGATCTGTGCGCTGCGTTAGACACCACTGCGTCGCACTCCGACGCCTCGCTATTCGACAACAGGCTCGTTTGCGTTTTGTGAACTTGGGCCAAAACGCTGAAATCGCCCGAGCTAGTCTCAAAGGATCATCTGGATGAAAGACTCGATCACGTCTCGAATTCTGTTCTTTATCGTCGTCTGCATCGGATCGTTCGGCATCATCCATGCCGAAACGGTAACGTCTCTCGACGGAACTTTGATTCCCGACGACAGTTCCGAGAAATCGCTTCAGATTGCCATCGATGCGTTGAAACGAGGCCAAGTCGCCGACTGCCGACGATTGACCGCCAAGCTAACCTCTAACAGTGACCGTTTACCGCATGCCGATGTACTGGTAGCAACTTGGTTGTTCAAGTCGCACGAGTTGGATGCGGCGACGAAGTTGATGGAGTACGCGGCCAAAACCAATCCACCTCGACCCGACATCCATGCTCTATTCGCTGAAGTAGCGTTCTCGCAGGGAAGAAGCTTTGATGCATGGACGCATCTTTTGGCTGCCGAGGCAGCAACTTCGCCGGAGAATTGGTCACCAGAATATTCCCAACAGTGGCGCACAAATATTCGCGTTTCGAAAGGTGTCGTTGCGGCCGCACGTGGCGATTGGAAAACGACGCATCGGTTGCTTAAAGCGTTTCGGGAACACGAATCGGTTGATGTGAATGTTCTGCTAACGCTCAGCCAGGCTGCGTTTCACCTGGGAAACATGGAGCAAGCCGAAACCGACCTTCGTCGCGCCGCAACGTTGCAACCTGGCGTCTGCATCCCGGAGTTGATGCTCGCACAATGGTTCGCGTCCATCAATCGATCGGATGAAGTCGAACGGTGGTTTGCAAAAGGGGGGCGCGAGACCTACGAACACTCGGATCAAATTCGGTTGGCCCATATACGATGGCTGATCACGCAGAATCGAATCGACGATGCGGCTGACGTAATCAAGTCCGCTCGAAAAAACCCTTCCACCAGGACGGACATGCACTTTCTGTCCGCGATCGTCGATCTGTCTCGCGGTGACTACGACTCCGCCGAGGCAAGATTGGCGAAACTACATCAACAGTTGCCTGAGAACGTCGTGATCAGCAACCAACTGGCGCTCGCGTTGGTGGAGAGCCAGGATGAAGGAAAGCGAAGCCGCGCGTTGCAAATCGCAACGGCAAACGCCAAAGCAGCACCCGAATCCGTCGACCTCGTTGCTTCACTGGCATGGATTCAATTCCGTTTGGGCGACATCGCATCCGCGTCTGCGATTTCCGACGCCATCCTTCATCAAGGCGGAACGCTCAACCGAGATTCCTGTTTTTTTATCGCGACGATTCAAGAAAAACGAGGTCGACAACGCCAAGCCAAAGCACTCTTCGACGCAAGCCGAGATTCGGCCGGAAAGTTTCTCAACGCCTACCGAACCGATCCGCCAAACGAGTAGCAACTGAGGACCCGCAAGACAATTGATTACCGAATCTGATAAGAATGATTGGGAAGGACTGTTTCCTTCCATTCACCATGAAACTCATGCCTTTTTGATGACCACTTATTGGGCGTGAGCATCGCTGAGAATCGCCGACGACTTGTTTGCTCGGGAAAGGACTAGTTTTTTACTGGGCCCCGTAGCTGATCTTCGATCGATGCACCCCGATCCGGAGCCGTTCGCGAAGTTGCGCGAACTTGATTCGGGCCACCTTCGACAAGTGTCCTTCCCAGGAGGGGTCGAAGTGGGTCGGCGTTTGAGTCTCTGAAGATGGAATCTGATCGGTGGCAGGGAACTCGGGTGATGCGGTATCGGTAATGGATCTGCGAAAACCCCGTAAATTCCGGTCCGGGCGATTGGCTCAGTTGGTTAGATCGCTGCTTTCACACAACTGGTACGGTTGACCTGACCTCTGTCCTGTTGGTCCCCAACTGTCCACCCAGAAATCGTGCACGAATGATGGACGATTCCCGTCTGAATCCACGGCATTCTGTGTGATGTGTGAACGCTCTCGGTCGAAAATGCCTGGAAAAACGGGCAAAATTCAATTTGTACCTGCACTGGGGGTGCTGAGGTCGCAAGTTCGAATCTTGTCATCCCGACTCGGCAATTCATTGCCTTTCATCTTCGGCTCCGAATGCTTGAAACGTCAAATGCAAGTTTCATGTCGCGAAGGCCAAAGCCCTTCTTTCGAGAGTAAACGCCGAGCTGGCATTTCTCTACCGGCGGCAAGCGAACCAATCTTGGAAAAGATTGCGACTCCGCGCTTGCCACGTTCATCTCGGAAGAGTCGCGTATCAAAGATGTCGCAACTCTCCCACTCAATCAGTTCCTCGACTTTTCCCGATGTTCTTGGACCCAACTACGGGCCCGCCAGTCGCCACAAGCGTCCGATCGTCTCCGATCAGGATGCTAGGATGAGAGGAAAACAACTGCTTTCTCACAAGATCATAGGCTGGCAGTATCCCAGGCCGCTGCCGGTTGATCCTGACCGACACAACATGCGGCTCGAAGTCGAGCTTTCGTTCCACCGAATCATGAACCGAACCTTCTTGACGACGCCGCTCTATGCACTGCTGTTCGTGTGCGGTTGCACTTCGGAAACGCCTGACGTGTCGCCCACGAATCAGCCGTTAACGAAACATGGCAGCAAACCCTCGATTGTCGCTGGAGCCTCGCCGGATTGCATGTGAAAGATACCATCGAAGAACCTCCGGCGGATTCGGATTATTGGATCGAGTTCGATCACGATTTATCCTCGGCGGGAACGATGCAAGAGCACACGTACCAAGGTCGCGTGGGTTGCCGAGACTTCAGTGGGATCGTCGCGCTGAGCAGTCACTCGGATGAAGCAATGGTGTTGTCGGATATTTTCGTTCTCGCCAGCGATGACTGCGAAGAGACGGAGTTCGATGAGCAATTCACTCGTGCCATCGATCGAACCATGAGCTTCTCAGTCACCGCCGGCGAGCTGACGCTCAACGCGCCGAGCCAGAACATGAAAGCGGTCTTCGTCCGGCAGTCTCGTTAGCATCTCCATCAGTAAATCACCGTTTCAGTCTTCATCAGCATCAATCATTGACTGAGCGTTTTGCGTCTCAACGCACGCTGCAATCGTACCGGTGATTCGCTTGCTCGATTCCGAGCCACCGTTGATTCCGTAAATGGCGAGCAACGAGCGGGCACGTGTCATCGCCACATACAAACTGTTGCCCAAGAGCTTCCCTTCCGGTGCGACGAAATGATCGACACAAGGGATCACGACAACTTCGGATTCGTAGCCTTTGTAAGATGCTGCTGTCGTCGCCACCAAGGTGTTTTGTTTTCGTTCGAACGACCGGTTCTTCTGAAAGGATAGCTCGACACCAATCTCAGCCAGCTTCGGAGCCAACTCCGATTCAAGAATGCCACTGGCTCGCCCGTTGTAGATAACACAGATGTCTGTCGGTGAAATGCCGTCTTTCTCGATCAAGTAACGCAGGTGTCCTGCAATCGAGGCCATCTCTTGGCTTCGTGTCGCGAATCCGTTGTAGATCGGCTTGGGGCCATCGACCTGACTGAAGCCCACGTCCAACCATTCATCACCGTTTCGACTCACCCGCTTTAGCAATCCCAGTGACAACAACTCCTGCTGGTCGTGGCATTCACCTTCAACAGACAACCGATCAAGGATGTTGACGGCAAGTTCTGTAATTGGCTTTGTCGAGCGGAAACTCTCTCGCATGATGGTCGAGCGGCCACGCATGTCCAAGCCGAACTCCGACCACTTCGGTGTCTTCGTGCCGTACACGTTTTGAGCATTATCAAAGAAGATGTGAGCCGACCGGCTATTCGGGTCTTCCCCGTCACTCTGCTCGACCACGGACAGCAGCAGGCGTAGTGTTGACGGCCCCATGTCCTGCGCCTCGTCGATAAACAACGCCGAACACCGTGGCAAAATCTCGCTAGCGTCTTTTCGATTCAGGAACTCCTCAGCGGCACGGTCATAGTCGAATCCGAAAGATTCAATCGACATCTGAACGCTCAGCAGCATTCCTGAGAGCACGTCTTTTACATGAAGAAGTTCAACGTTCTCCCATGGGAATTCAGATCGACCAAACAGATCGCCATCATGTTGGTGTGCCCATGCCGATTCGATGGAGTCACAGAGCAGTTTGTGCAAACTTCGATTCGCATACACGGCCCAGATGCGAGCATCTTTCGTGCCACGCAGTCGCTTCGCCGTTTTGGCCAACCAGTTGCACAGTACGACCGACTTTCCGCTTCCAGCCACGCCACGGACAAGTCGAGGCCTACCGTCGAGTTCAAGATTCGTCAGGCGTTGTTGTTCTTGAGAGAAAACAGGCGTCATGCGGTTGCGGTCGCCGAATTGATCGCCCATCCGACGTTTGCCATTTCCATTCTTCTTCGCCGACGATTTCCGACGATACTTCTCCTTTGACTCGGCGACCTTCTCAGCCGGATTTTGTTGCCCCAGTTCTCTCCAGACACTCTTGTGACCAACATTGATCAGGTGTGCTGGCTTCAGATGCCGCCGCAGTGGCCGTAGATAAGGTTCTTCCATTTCGCTCCGACTGGCCAGCACGATGACTGCTTCTCTGGCACGGCTCAGAGCGACATTGACCAGACGCTTCCATTCGACGATGCCCCACGTGTGGCTCCCGGCGTTCACCGTGTCGAAGATCACGATGTCCGCTTCAGAACCCTGCTGACTGTGTACCGTCGAGGCTTCCCATTTCGTCATTCCCGATTCAGCCAACAACTTGCCAACCGACTGTGCCTGTGCTTTGAACGGTGAAATGAACAAACCATTTGCATTGCGAAATCCGGGATCTGCGAACAGCTTTTCGAGCACAACCCGTGTGATGCTGCGAACCCAACTCTTGTTGCCGGGACCACGGCTCGCGCGGATTGAGTCAAGGTCGCAGTCTTCTTCGTCCAGCACGTACCAGATCGTTCTTGACGTTTCTGCGATGAAGGGTGCAAGTGATGATCCCTGCTCTACTCGATCAGAAGCAGTCGTCAGAATGCCGTTGTACTGAAACGACGACACCACATTGCAGACATCCGGGTGCATCCGTCGCTGCTGAGTCAGAAAGTGAACAGCGGTCGGCACAATGCCCGTCTCTTCAAGATGACTTAGCCCACTGCTGGCGAGCCACGTCTGCTGACGAGTCGGAAGCACACGAGAAATCCGGCTGATGGGAGCAAGCTGTTTCGAGTCTCCCACAAGAACTACACGGCGTGCGGCCAAGAGTGACAATGCGCCGACGACCGTTCGTGAAATCAACCCGGCTTCATCAATGATGACCGTCGTGAACGGAGCGTCTCCGTCCTCGACCATCCGGCGAATGGTGTCGTCAGTGAGAAAGGTCATCGCCTTGAACGCAGTCGCAATGACAACACGTTTGTCGGGATCAACGAAGATTCGATTGCTTGGATCGTTTCCAGTCGTGCGCAGTTCGCCGATCTGCTTGCGAGTGAGTGCCTTATCCTCCCACGAATCGCACAACTGAAGTTGTTGAGCCAACCCGTCTATCTTCGAGAGAACCTCGGACTCCGTTCCCGCCAGCATCGAATCGAGCCCACGACTCACGAATGTCTGATACGAAGCGCCCTTGCCGATGCGCAGCAAGGTGTCGCCCTGCAATTCCTTGGGGCAGACTTCCTTCGCTGCCTCACCAAGTGACAACGCAACGGCATCCGTCGCCTTGTTCGTGGTGGAAACAATGAGAATCCGCTCACGCCGGTCTTGGAGCACACGGGCGATTTGTTGTCCTGTTGTCCAAGTTTTACCTGTGCCGGGCGGTCCCCACAGCACGCTCCAAGAGTGCTGCCACCAGCCACGCAGGTGTGACAGGCCAACGATGCTCGACATTGAAACTGCCGGGTGCACGTCGCCTTCGGAAGCATTCAACCTTGAGGGGATCTGCTCACGAATTTCCTCGAACTCGCTGCCGTTGTAGACAGCATCGAGAACGGACAAAAACTCAAAAGGCCGCACAAAAAACGAACCGGACTTTGGGGTCGCTTCGGGATCATCCAACGCCACGAACAGACAACCGTTCTGCTCATCGACTTCGAGAATCTCTCCTGACCAAATAACCTCCTCTTCATAATCCGCTTCTTCGTCCAAGACGTCAGAGAAACGATCGTCATCAAGAGAGTTAGGACAGAATGCTCTAGCCCCTTCCCACGTCCAGTCAAACTCGACCGTCTTTCCCACGTGGATGACATAGACCGTGCCACGATCACGTTCGGCAAAGACGCTGACCTTGCGGCAGTTCAATCGTTTCCATCGTGAACTGTCCCGATATTCTTGACGAACCGCAGTCGCAGCGTCCTTCAATTGCGCAGGCTCACCGTCTGGCAATCCGAGTTCAGAGGTGAAACGTGCTGGCTCGAATTGGGCAGTGTCGGATTGGTCGCTGTCGAGTTGCTCCTCCATCATGGTGCCGGCGTCGTCTCAGTTAGGATTCCAACTCGCACTCGCCTGCGACGGATGAATCCGTTCCGCTAATACTCATGGACTCCATCGGATCGTGGTCGAAGCCCCGTGACCGGAGTCGGAATGGTGAAGGATCGCTGGAGGATGCGGCCCGCTTTCAATTCTGCAACATCGTCCGGCGTGTAACGGCAAGAGATAACGGCAACAGACTTGTCTCGCCTTCGTTCCAAGTGGCTTATCCTGAACGCTGTCAGCTCGAACTTTTCAGTCTTCGCTGACGCCAAGTGTTCCTGTTTCTGGGGACCGAGCGAACTTTGGCAGGTAAACGCTTCGCGAGTTTCAGCAGCACGTTGCCCCCGTACAAAGGCAACTGGCTTTCACGACTAGCGCAGACGATAGCAGCGGATTTCATCACCGACCCGGATGAAAAGCCGGTCGTTCGCAATCGCGGGATGAGACAAGAGTGGGCCGACGCCTTCGGCAAGCGTCATGGAATCGAGTAGTTCCCCTCGCTCGGTGTCCACCAAAAGAAGCTCGTTACCTTCGGTGGCCACCAGGGCGCGTTTCGGCGACGCGATGATCGCGGCGTAGGCGTTGATCTTGTCTTCGACGATAGTCCAGCGCGATCGCAGTCCATCGAGGTTGAGCGAATGTAGCCCTTCGTAAGCAACCAATACCTGATCGCCAGCGATGACCGGCGTGTGCGAGTCCGGCAACAACTCATCGTTGGCGAATTGCGGTGCAGTGACCGACGCAGACGCGATCGCCGTCAAGTCAAATACTTCCAGGCCATTGTTTTCACCCGTGAACAGAATCGAGGTCCCGTTAATGACTGGCGCCGGAACACCAAAGTCGCCGGAGTACTTTCGTTTGGCAAGCCAGAGGTACTTTCCGTCATCGGCCGAGCGGATGAAGTACCCGATGCGGTCGATGCCCACGAGCAGGTCCTTGCCCTGGAATTTCATTGGCATCAACGATGAATACGCTGCGGGTCGACCGATCGCCGACCAACTCACCACGCCGGACGAGGCATCCACCGCAACCAAGGTTTGCTTCGCTCCGAGCTGAAGATAGATCGTTCCCTCGATCAGAACCGGGGAACTGCAAAAGCCCCACGTCGGCAACGCTTCACCGAGCTCGCTTGCCAAATCAATCCGCCAATTCGATTGACCTGACTTCAAGTCGAGTGACGAAAGAATTCCAGCGGCACCGAGAGTGAAAACGTTCGAGCCGGCGATCAGCGGTGTGGCGCGCGGCGTATTCCCGTAGTCGAAGGACGACGGTGAGGTGTACTGCGTTTGCCAAAGTGGCTTTCCATCGTCGATCGAAAACGCCAAGAACGCATCGCTTTGATCTTGTGCGTCGCGACCGCTCACAACAACGACGCCATCGGCCGCGACGAGACCGCCGTAGCCCACTGAAGGAAGGCTTTGAGACCAGACGAGCGCGTCAGCTGCTCTTGGTAAAACGTCGGGAAGCCATTCAACGAGGGCGCTGCGGTCTTTGCCGCGAAATTGTTTCCACTGCGAACCTGACTTTGGGTCCGGGACGTTAGCTTTTCTAACCGGATCCGACGGGTTTGCCGACGGCGAGATCGGCTTCCAAGGCACGAATCCGGCGAGTGTCTCCATGGACTCTCGGAACGCGGGATCGGTGCCGGCGACCAACAAGGCAATCTGAATTTTTTCAGACAGCTCCGCAGGCAGTTCTTTGTTCACAAACGCCGTGACGAAGGGCACATCTTGCGTACGCCCAACGACACGTAGTTCGCCCTCGCGAATCGACCCGCACCCTTTGAGCAACGGTTCGGCGTAGCTGCTGATGACGGCCGCGACAGCCTTGTCTTTGGGCATCTTCAACATCGCGGTCGCCGCTTCGCTGCATGCGCCATAACGTTTCCGCTCACCCTTGGTTTCTACCCCCGCCGAGGCCAGCGCGGCCTCCGCAGCACCCGCTTTCTCCTCCGCTTCGGTAGGACCGAAGAGTATCTCGTAGCCGATGAGTGCGTCGAGTTTTTGCGCCGAGTCTTCCGTACGCACCACGATCAAACCATGCTGAGTGGTGCCGCCGTTCTTTCCGGTTAACTGGGCAACGGGCTTCAGCGGGATCGAAACCGTTTTGCCGTCGGCGACGACCATCGAGTGCTTACCGACGACAATGTCGGCCAGCCCATCGGTCTCCTTAATCGCTTCACCGAGTGACTGATGCCAGACCACCTTGATGTCGCGACCGATGGATTTCTTCAAATGTGCCGCCAAAACCTCGTACTCGCGCTGCGCGTATCCTCGGACGCAATCGCAGGAAAGCGG
>JBCBLJ010001189.1:0-1672 GCA_038520195.1 Planctomycetota bacterium | reverse complement strand
TTCGGTACCCATCGACCATGACCGCACGCTCGGTTGCCACGAGCATGGACCTTGCCTTCTCGGCAGCTGGGTGAGTCCCGTTCGAAGGATCCAATAGACCGCCGGCGAGAGCGATCACCGCCAGCACCGTCACGGCCAAACTCGCGGGCCAGACTCGACGGGCGCCCCGTATCAATGCATTCATCTTACGGCTCTTCAATTCAGTTCCATTGACTCGGATCATTTCACCAACTCCCCGGCACTGAAGTATCCAGCAATCGCAATGACGGCCGCCCACGCAGTTAATCCGAACGCGAACCATCCTTCGACGGTTGCATGGTTTGAGTGTTTCGTTTTCATTGAGTTGTCCTCCGGTTTGAAAGTGAATTCTTCTTCTGTTGACGTCGCTTCCGGGTCACCGGACGCGAAGGGTTGGTCGTTGCCGTTGACTTAGGGAAGCTCTGGCGACGACGCAAAATTCACCGTTTGCAAACGCGCCGCAAAGCAATTTGATGGTGACCTCGCCAGTCATCTCTTCTTCTCCAACTGACCTCTCCCTTCGTAGACCGATCGGTCTAAGAAGAGTCAAAAAAAGGCGTCTTCGGACTTCGCTTCTCAGCTGTAATGCTCACACGGCTTCCAGGCTATTTCTTGATTGAAGCAGGGACATCACACCAGCTTCGGCACTGTTCAAAAACGTCTCTGATTCCTGAACACGACCAAGCAGCGCCATCCCCTGACTGACCGCGACAAGCGTGCGTGCGACATCCCGGGTCTTCACCGACGCATCTAACTCGCCTGCCTCGACAGCTGCTTTTAGGCAACGGTGAAATGCCTGCTCGACATGCTCCAACATCGAACGCAGGATGCCTGCGACCTCTGGATCGCTTAAATCAAAGTCAGCGACGTTTGTACCAATCATGCAGCCAACACTACCTCGCTGCGTTGCTTGCTTTTGCCAACTTCGCAAGAGGTATTTGAGATTCTTCATTGGCGACACGTCCTTATTCAGTGCAAGGCTGATCTCTGCACCCATCACTTGTGCGTAACGCCGGAGCGACTTGATAAAGAGCGTACGCTTGTTGCCGAATGTGTCGTACAGGCTTTTCTTGCTCAGGCTCATGGCCTTCATCAACTCGGAGACTGGCGCCGATTCATAGCCGCGTGCCCAAAACACGCGCATCGCCGAATCGAGCGCTTCGTCGGGATCAAACTGCTTGGCGGGTCCTGGCATGTGCTTTCCTCCGATTGAGTCTGCCCAGATATTAGACCGATCGGTCCATGTTGTCAATCAAGAAGAGAATAATTTGCCAGAATCCTCGATAATCAGAGAAATCGCCGTCTCTCACACATGCCCGCGACTTCATTGCAAGTCGCGGGCATTGCATCGGTCGACGTCTCCCAGCGGTGCTTGGGGTTCGCGGTGAGTCATCGGTCGGGAAGTCGCGGTTCCAGGTCGACTCCGCGGGGAAGCTGCTCCAACCGCGGCGCGGATAAGCCCACGGATCCGAACCGAAGCCCGAGTACCAGCGACGGGGCTTCCCACGAACAGCCAATCTTTTCGACCTAACACAACCAACTTCATCGCCCGCTCGGCTCGGTCGTTGTCGATCGATCAATCTCCGTCGTCGATGTACCGATTCAGGCCCTTCCATTGATTCCGTGTGTACGTCACGGCCATGTCGATCAGGCT
>JBCBLJ010000606.1:0-5254 GCA_038520195.1 Planctomycetota bacterium | reverse complement strand
GTACAACGTCTTCCTGCCATCGCGGTTTCGGTCGACGGTCGATCTAGACGCGATGCGTCGCTGCATCGAAACGCTGGTGCAGCGGCACGCATGTCTACGAACTGTCTTCGACGAGTCCAACTCTGACAGTCGCCCGCTCCAGCGTGTCTTGGATGAGTGCCCGCCGGAGTTTCGCGTGGTCGACGCGGCGGGCAAGAGTGATCGAGAGCTACTGCGTCTGGTCGAAACCGAAGTCACGCGCCCATTCGAATTGACAACGGGACCTTTGCTGCGGTTCGCGGCGTTTCGAGTCGCGGAAGATGACTGCGTGATGGTGGCGACGACCCACCACATTGCCGTCGACTTCTGGTCGCTGGTGATCTTGATGAATGAAGTCCGCGCGCTCTATCCAAGCTTCGTGGGGGAAAAAATCGCTCCGGACCTTGCCGATGCGCCGGAAAACTACGCGGCGTTCGTTCAGCGACAATCGAACCTCGTTTTGAGCCCACGCGGCGACGAATTGCGGGACCATTGGCGAAATCGACTTCGATCCGTGCGACCCGTTTTGCAGTGGCCGACCGATTTTGATCGGCCGA
Source organism: Planctomycetota bacterium (assembly GCA_038520195.1). GTDB lineage: Bacteria > Planctomycetota > Planctomycetia > Pirellulales > Pirellulaceae > Stieleria. The sequence goes on along the minus strand of JBCBLJ010000606.1, from coordinate 4,679 downwards.
CCCGTTTCACGCATCGCGCGGCGACCGAAACGTTCACCTTTGACGCGGACTCCGCGGCGCGGGTCGCGGAAGCCGCGAAGCGGTGGAACGTCACCGGCAACGTCGTGCTGATGGCGGCGCTCCAGGTTTTTGTGGCCCGATGGACCGGCCAAGACAGTTTCTCGATCGGGACTCCGTTTTCCGGGCGCAACGAAAAGTCTTTTGAGAAAACGGTCGGCTTCTTTGTAAACGTTTTGCCCATCGGCGCTGACCTCACCGACAACCCAAGTTTTGAACAACTCGTTCGCGCGGTGGGCGCGTCCATGGTCGATGCCCTCGTGCATGAAGAGCTACCTTTTTCGGAGATCGTTCGGGCCTGCGCTCCGGGACGTGATGCGAGCCGTCATCCACTCTTCCAAGTTTCGTGCACCTTTGAAAAAGCGCAGGTTGAAAGCGAACAGGGGCGAGCGGGTTTCCTCTTCGGGTCCGTCGAGTCCTTTGAGGACTTTGCGGGCATGCGACAGGAGAGCTTTCTCGTTCCGCACCCGACCTGTCACTATGACGTGGAGTTCGTCTTTGAACTCGGTGCGTCCGCGGTCCACGGAATGATCTGCTACTGCCGCGATTTGTTCGCGAAAGAGACTGCCGCTTCAATGGCCACGCAGTTCCCGAACCTGCTGAACTCGCTTCTGGACCAGCCACAAGACGCGGTCAAGCAGATTCCATGGCGGATCGATCCGGTGAGTGATCGCGATCCATCGGTCCCCGCAACAATCGATGCGCCTTCGACGGTGATCGACTTGATCGATGGATCGAAAAGTGAAATCGTTGCCGAAGCCAAACGATATGCTTCGCGCTTGCGGGACGCCGCCGTCGATTCGGGCGAGTTCATTCCCGTCTGCCTGCCGAAGGGCCGCATTGCGTGGTCGGCGATTCTTGGCACGATGATGGCTGGATGCACTCCCATCCCCGTCGATGCCGATCAACCCTGCGTGGGACTCCAAACACTCATCGAAGACGCTGAGGTCAAGACGATCATCGCGGCCCCGATCCATCCCTGGCATGAGGGCCAAGCGGTCACCGTGGTCACTCCAGAGACGGTCGTTCCTTCGGTTGATGGACGGCGTTCGGTTTCGTCATCGGACTTGGCCTATGTGGTTTACACTTCGGGATCGACGGGCAAGCCGAAAGGAGTGATGATCCAGCACGCTGCGATCACCAACACGATCCGTTGGCGGGCGCGTCAGGTGCGACTCTCGCCCAAGGACCGCGTTGTGGTCTTGTTGTCACACCAGTTCGACGCGGCGATGGCGATCGTGCTCTCGAGCTTGAACCAGGGCGCGGAATTGGTTTGGCTGGATCAAGCGCCGCTCGACCTCGATGCGCTCCTGGATCGCTTGATCGATGAGCGAATCACGATCTTGCCCGCGATTCCCAACTTGATGCGGGCAATCGCGAATCATCCAAGGTTCATTGAATGCACTTCGATCCGCCATATCTGGTGCGGCGGCGAGTCGATGCCACCCGAACTCGTTCCGCTCGTGCGATCGAAGCTGAATTGCGAAATCTGGAATTTTTACGGGCCAACCGAGGCCGCCGTAGAGGCGACGGCGCACCGGGTCGATGACGCACCACTGAAGCGCCCGATTCCGATCGGAAAGCCGATCGACGGCGCCGAAGTTCACGTGTTGGATGATTCACGGGCCCAGGTGCCCGTCGGTATGCCCGGACAATTGGTCATCGGTGGCGATGGACTCTCAACCGGCTATTTGAATCGACCCCACGAGACCGACCGGGCATTTGTGGAGTTGGAAGGTCGGCGCGTTTATCTGACAGGTGATCGAGCCAAGCAACGCGCCGACGGTTCGTTTGAGTTTCTCGGCCGTCTTGATCATCAAGTTAAGATGCGCGGTTTTCGCATCGAACTGGAAGAGATCGAACGAACGATCGAGCGTCATCGGAGCGTTCGCCGCGCCGCCGCAAAGGTGGTTCACACCGGCTCGAGCAACGAATCGCTGGCGGCCTATGTCACCGTCGAATCAGACTTTTCGAAAGAGGATTTGACGCGGCACCTCTCGTCTTTGCCAGCCTTCAAGCGTCCGGGCTCCATCACCGTGCTGAAAGAGATGCCGATCGGAGTCAGCGGCAAGGTGCTCCGCGATCAACTTCCGATTCCAACGTGCGATTCCGGTTCCGATCGTGGACACACCGAACCCGCGACGAGGCTCGAGCTTTTTCTAGCACAAGAATTCTGCTCCACGCTCGATCAACCATCGATCGGCACGGAAGAGAACTTCTTTGAAACGGGAGGCACCTCACTCCAGGCCGCCATGTTGACTTCACGGCTGTCGTCCGAGCTGGGCGTCTCCGTTCCGACCTCACTGGTGTTTGATCTTGGAGATGTTGGCTCGATCGCTGCGAGGCTGAGTCAACTTCATGAAGCGGAAATACGCAAACGATTTGGCGATGACTCGATCGTTCGATCGGGTGTCGATACTCAGTCGCTTCTTGCAGCATTGAAACCATCCGGTTCGCGGCTGCCGCTGTTCATGGTCCATCCGCCGGGAGGAATCGTGGTGTGTTACCGCGAATTGGCAGACCAACTTCCCCCGGAACAGCCTCTCTACGCCGTCCGCTCTCGAGGCCTGCATGGCGATGAAACGCTGCCGCCAACGCTCGGGGCGATGGCGGAAGAGTACGCACGAGCGATTCGCGATCATCAGCCCGGAGGACCTTATTTGTTAGGCGGATGGTCACTCGGAGGCGTTATCGCCTATGAAGTTGCGCGGCAGTTGATCTCTTCGGGCGACGAGGTGGCCGGCTTGGTCTTGCTCGACTCGACGGTTCCCGAGAAAAGTGACCCGGGTGCGGTCTCCGCCGGGCAGGAATACGGGATTGAACTTTCACTTCGCCAGCTCGGTTCCTTAACGCAGGAACAACAGCTCCCGTTCTTATACGAACACGCAGAGAAACTGGGGGTGCTGAACGATCAAGCTCCGCGCGAAACGGTGGAGCAAGTCATCGAGGACTTGAGGCGGTTGTTCGCGCATCACCTTGCGCTGTGCGAGGACTATGAGCTTGAGAAACTTGACGTGGATGTCTTGCTGATCCGGCCGCGCGAGGTCCCCGGCACTTCGGATGAGCGCCCGGATCGCGGATGGGGGCGATGGGTCCGTTCGGTCAAAGTAGCGGACGTCGCTGGCCATCATCACAGCATGGTTCAGATGCCCGGCGTCGCCGAACTAGCAAATCATCTACAAGAGTTCGCACTCGCCGGTCGGCGCCGGTAGCGGAGTCGCCGTTGTTTATTGAGGCACTGTTGATTGGCGGCCCTGTTTATTTGCGGCCCTGTTTATTTGCGGCCCTGTCTATTGGCGGCACCCGAAGCATGCTATTCGACCGGCATGGGTCTGCTCGTGAGCAGGATTCGAAAGACGATCCAGAGAGCGATCACTGCAACGACGATGAAGCCGAACGTTAGCCAACGCGGCGAGAATCGAAAACCGGTGGTTGTGGCTTTCGGAACATCGATACGGCTGAGCGCAGACAGTCGTCGATCGAGGAACACGGGGTCATGAAACCGTAGCTCTCGCGCCAGTGTGAAAACCGGCGTCGCATCCTCCACCGTGCCATCGATGGCGTAGGCGTTGGCGAGATCAAACATCATGGCGGCCACGATCGGGTCCGGACCGGGAATGAATGAGCGACGCTCATTGAGCTGGATGTAAAGATGTCGAGCGATTTCGTCGACCAGCTCCGGGCAATTCGGGAACGATGCTTCCCGATCGTAGGCCGGCAAGTCACCGTCGCCGAAATTCAGGCCCGTCACGGAGTTGGATTCCAACCAGTCTGGGTCGCTTGCCATCGCGATCTTGGCCTTTAGAAGATTCTCATGAAGCCACTCGCTTCCGCCGTGACTCTCGGGGTTGCGCTCCAAGCCGATCCGAATCCACTTGAGCGCGTCCTCATTGCGTCCCGCAAGCTCGTAGGCAGTGCCCAAATTGGTCGCGATCTGATACTCGTCTTCCGAATTCGCTTCGGCCCATTGGAGCAACTCGATGGCCTCGTCGATTTCGCCCAATCGCAGCAGTCGGATGGCGAGATCGGACGCGTCTTCGAATCGTTGGTCCTGTTCGAAGGCCGCCCGGAGCTCATCCGCCTTTTCCGTCACTCTCGCGATGTCGACCTTGTGCCCATGAGGAATGTCCGCATGCGACATGAGTTTGGACTCACCGCTGAGGGTCCTCCCATATTCGTTCAGGCAAGCGCCGGCGGTCCCGCATGTGAGAAACAGGAAAACCGCGGCGAGGCGTCGAAACCACATGATGACGTTCCGGTGAGTCAAGCAAAGAAGAACAATGCAGACACTTAGTGTATCGGCAAATTTTTGACCGCGAGAGAAGCGACGTCGCCCTCCACCCGCGGAGGAAAAACGCGAGCAACCGACTCCCGGTCACGCAGCCGAACTCGGTTGAATTGACAGCAACCTGCCAGCCGTTGGATATTCCATGGCGTTGCCGAGACTTTCGCAAGAACCCCGCACGTCAGAACGAATCGCTTGTGCCGTGAACGAGTTCAAGGTTGATTGCCTGCCGCACACCCCGACCGAAGCATGAATTCCCTACCGGTGGTCGTCGATTGCGATGGATGTGGAGCCTGCTGCATGCATATGGGCTATCCGGCGTTCGTTCTGGAGTCCG
>JBCBLJ010000803.1:0-3843 GCA_038520195.1 Planctomycetota bacterium | reverse complement strand
GACATCAAGCACGCTTTCACGGTGACGGCTCCGGCCTATCTCAAATGGTTCGGCGAGAACCTTACGAACCTGCTTTCGGACGCGTTCAACGGCGCGACCACCATCGCATTCAATGCGGGGCAGAAGATTGGGCGCGTTACGCGAGTTATCGCGAACGGCGTGAAGACGGCATTCACTGGTGACTTTGTCGGCGACTTGAAAGAGGCAATGTCGGGCGATTTGCTCGAAGGCTTCAAGGCCCAGACCTCTGCGATGCCCGAGATTGCGAAGCGAGCGCTCACCGAAACCGAAAAGGTCCTGCAAGAGCGAACAGGCAAATTTGCGGCGGACTTCACGGGCGAGTGGATGAAGCGAGTTGGCGAACGAAACAATGACCTCGCGGCTCAGGTTGACAACATCGCAGCGGCCACGCCCACCGTCGACCTCAAGCTGAACAGCAGCGGCGCACTCGATTCACTTGCGGGGCTGTGGGAGAGCGTCAGCGGCCAAGCCACCCAGTTTCTCGGCGACTTCTGGGAGGGCGTTACAAGCAATGCCGAGACTCCCGAGGCTGGGCAGCAGCAAACGTTGCAGGCTCAAGAGTCGCGGTTGCTAGCGGGGCGGTCAAATCGAAACGACCAACTGAACGTCATGCGAGAGGCGGTGAAAGAAACGCAGCGGTCCAATTCACTGCTCCAGCAAATCGTTGACGGTGTGACCGGCGGGGGGCTTCAAGTGGAGTATGTCTGAGGGAACGGTTGCAAAGCCGTTTGCCCGCATTAGCTTGCGGCGCTTGTTCTGTTCAATCAACTCTCGGCTTTGAAAATGCCGCCGTCTGCTCTCTTTAGCGCCGTCAAGTCATCGGCTGTAAGCTCATGAAACCGATCGACACTGCGTTTTAGCTCGTTGGAAACCGTTCGCTCCGTTCCGGCAAGAATCACCATCGCACCCCTGCGTTGAACCTCGTTTACGACCGGAACAAAATCGGCGTCACCCGCGACAAGGATTGCGATCGTATAGATTCCGGTGAATGCCCCAACAAGCATGTCGACGGTCAACAGTGTGTCGACTGCCTTCTGGCGTGGCGGCTTCTTGCGCTTTCCGCCTCGGAGGTAGCCAAAACCAAGATGAACATCATCTATTAGCTCAACTGCATCCCAGTAGTCACTGAGATGCTCGGGAACGTCAGTCATGCTGTCTGGGGCAGCGTCGTAGTAGGTGACTCTTTGAAGGCTGCAGCTCTTCGTGAATCCGTAGCCCTGTGACCCTAAGACCTTCATGGGAAGCGCCCACGGGTCGGGAAGTGGTTTGCTGTTGTCTTCCGCGCGCTTCCGTAAATAGCCCCCGTCGACAAACCCGAATGCCCTGACTGGATTCATAAACTTATCCTTGTGGGAAAAACACCGGTGCAAATTGTACGAGACTCGGATTGAGGAGTCAGGTTCACCACACCCGACGAAATCAGCGCGTTGACTTCGCGGCCCGGCGAAGAGTTCTCGCGTCATGCAATTCCATGCCGATCTCGACTCCCAGCCGAAAAAACTCGGTGGCTGCATTGGTGCGGTCGAGCTGGTAACGGCGAACCGACTCTCGGGCAAACCGGCAGTATTCACCCATCACCATTCCTGAAGTACCCATGTCTTCGTTCAGGATTTTGCATAGTCCGCCCATGACATCATCGGGAAGGCGGGGGCCTGCGACGAAGTAGTGGAGATATGGGAGAAAGTGCGGGTGCCTAAAGATGTCGTTTCCCGATGTTCCGTTAGATTCGAAGACCTGCATTCGCGACTTCTTGCCGGACTCCGCGTACGCAGGATCTCCGAAAATCTTCAAACGCGGTTCGGGAATCGCTTTTCTGGTCCCAAGTGCATGCATAAGTGCTTCCATGGCGTCCGCCACTTTTTGCCAGTCATCGTCGGGCGGCCGGTCTGGAATTCGTTCGTAGATTTGCGATTCGTCCGCCGTGAGGATGACAGGCTTTGGTGTTTGATATTCCGGCATTGCTTGCCCGTATGCTTGGTTGCTGAAAGAGAAGTTTAGCGCAATCCGAATTGAGCTTTTGAAACCAACTTGCCGTTTTGGAATGTGCCGTTGGCGTTGCCGAATCCAACCTCGGCATCCCACTTGAACATGACCGTTCGCAAGTTGCCGAATTGATTGCTGGCGAGTTCTTCGCTTGGGTTGCCGACAATCGCAACTACCTCCTGTAGGGTCATCCCTTCGCGGACTTTGAGCCAATTGCGTTTGTTCAATCGCGGACGGTTGGCGATGGCTTCGGCGATTGCGGCCGCTTTGGCTTTCTTCTCGGCATCGAGCGCCGCTGCGACCGCTTCGCGCGTTGGCTTCTCAGGGGCCTGAATGTTGAGAGAGGCTATCGGTGTGAACTTGGCCAAGTCCTTGCCGATTTGCTCTAGGCTTGCGTTGCGTTCGTTCGTTGCGGTGTGGAATTCATCAAAGCCCGGCTTTTGCTCCGACACATAAATGCGGTCATCGGCGATGAGCTTTTCAACATCGATTTGAACAACCGCGCCGTTGTCACTTCGCTCGAGTGAAACCGTTGTGCCCTGAACGTCATGAAGCTTGGCATCGACGGAGAACGTTTTGCCAATGGTCTGCCACGTTCGTTGCTCAGTCTCGGGCGCGGTGATGGCCAACGAATCAAGTTCAGTCTTCTTCGCTTCAAGTTCCGCGATGTTAGTTTTGGCTTCGGCGATTTCCTTTGAGCGGGTTTCATACTGTTGCTGGAGTTCGATGTACTCCGCCATCTCCGCATCGAATCGCTTGTCGAGTTCTGTAGGCTCCGCTGGCGGCGTCTCGGTGGCTGTCTTGGCTGTAGGTGGCTTCGGAAGGCTTGTTGGGTTGGTATCTGAAGGGGCACCGCTCGGGCCTATGAACATGGCTCCCCCGCAGCAAAGGCCGAACATCACAACGAAACCAAGAGACAGAAACAGAGCGACACGCGACATCGAAGCACCCCCGAGGAACTGGAAACCAACGGGTGGCATGGTAACCAGAGCGAGAGGGGTCTGCCACTGCTGGCGATTGGGCGCGCGATGGTGACCCCGACTCCTTTTCCGGCCATGGCAGTTGACCCAATAGTGATGTTCCAATCTTGTTGGATTTCGCGTACAGGCTGTGAACGAGATTCACCTGAGATTATTTGGACGCAGCCAATGAAATACCTCACGCCCAAACAGGCCGCCGAAATCATCGGAGTTGGCCAGGATCACATCGTTCATCTCATCCATTCCGAAGTCCTCGCGGCAAGCAACGTAAGCCTTGGGAAAAAGAGACCGCGGTGGAAGATCAGTGAAGACGACATCGTCGCGTTCATGGAGCGACGGCAAAAGAAGTCACCTCCCAAGCGGCGTCCGAGAAGGAAGCTCCGAGAGGTCCCTCAGTACGTCTGAGTTTGTTTCCGCGTGCGTGTATGGAAAGGATTGAAGCGATGCGAAACGTAATTGTGGCGGTGACGATAGCAGTCTTGGTGGGCGGCTTCCCTGAGGCTTCGGTGCTGGCTGAGGATGCGGCGATCTTGCCGAAGTCTATCCCTCCATTTGCGCTCGGGGACTTTTGCATCGCATCTTTCGGCGATAGCGACGGCAAACTTGCGATCAAGCTCGAGATGTTCGGCTTGCGTTCTCGCACTGTCGAGATCAGCGATGACGTGCCAGTCTACATCGACGGATACCTTGCAAACAAAGCCCCGTTCATTCGCGACACTTTTTCACCAACGCGACGACGGACGTCGCTGTCGACTCCGCCGGAAGAGTTCCGGTTCTGGCGTGCCAATGGTGTAGAGGTCAGACCCGAGGAATTGCAAAAGCTTCTCGCAAAACCTAGGCGAGCTATTGTCGTAAACCG